>NZ_DEPK01000094.1:0-5117 GCF_002358725.1 Microbacterium sp. UBA3394 | reverse complement strand
CATCTGGAGCGAGGTGCTCGACGCCGACACGGTCGAATGGTTCCGCGAGAACGGCGGCCTGACCCGGGCGAACGGCGACCGGTTCCGCGCCCGCCTCCTGGGCGTCGGCGGGTCCAAGGACCCGCTCGAGGCCTACCGGGACTTCCGCGGCCGGGACGCCGAGATCACGCCGCTCCTGGCGCGCCGAGGCCTCATCGCCTGATACACGAGAGGACCCCACCGTTGCCGGTGGGGTCCTCTCGTCACGGAAGGTCAGGCGCTCTTGCGCTTCTCCCGCATGACCAGGGTGGGGGCCGCACCCTTCTCCACCGCGTCACGGGTCACGATGACCTTCTCCACGTTGTCGGCGGAGGGGATCTCGAACATGATCGGGCCCAGCACGTCTTCGAGGATGGCGCGCAGACCGCGCGCACCGGTCTTGCGCTCGACGGCGAGTTCCGCGATGGCCTCCAGCGAAGCGCGATCGAACTCGAGGGAGACGCCATCGAGCTCGAACATGCGCTCGTACTGCTTCACGAGTGCGTTCTTCGGTGCGGTCAGGATCTCCATGAGCGCCTCGCGATCAAGCGGCGAGACGGCCGCGACCACCGGGAGGCGACCGATGAACTCGGGAATGAGACCGAACTTGTGGAGATCCTCCGGGCGCACCTCTGAGAAGAGGTTCAGGTCGTCGCCCTTGGTGTGAAGCGGCGCGCCGAAGCCGACGCCGTGTTTGCCCACGCGCGAGGAGATGATGTCCTCGAGTCCGGCGAACGCCCCCGCCACGATGAACAGCACGTTCGTCGTGTCGATCTGGATGAACTCCTGGTGCGGGTGCTTGCGGCCGCCCTGCGGCGGGACGGACGCGACGGTGCCCTCCAGGATCTTCAGCAGCGCCTGCTGCACGCCCTCGCCCGAGACGTCGCGGGTGATGGACGGATTCTCGGCCTTGCGGGCGACCTTGTCGACCTCGTCGATGTAGATGATCCCGGTCTCGGCCCGCTTGGTGTCGAAGTCGGCCGCCTGCAGGAGCTTCAGCAGGATGTTCTCGACGTCTTCGCCGACGTAGCCGGCCTCGGTGAGCGCGGTCGCGTCCGCGACGGCGAACGGCACGTTCAGCCGCTTCGCGAGGGTCTGTGCGAGGTAGGTCTTGCCGCATCCGGTCGGACCGAGGAGCAGGATGTTGCTCTTCGCGATCTCGACCTCCTCGGCGCGCTGCTCCGCGGACTGGATGGTGCCGTGCGCTCGCACGCGCTTGTAGTGGTTGTAGACCGCGACAGACAGAGCGCGCTTGGCGTCCTCCTGCCCGACGACGTACTCCTCCAGGAATGCGAAGATCTCGCGCGGCTTGGGGAGATCGAAGTCGGCGACCTCGCCCGAGGACGACTCGGCCATGCGCTCTTCGATGATCTCGTTGCACAGCTCGACGCACTCGTCGCAGATGTAGACGCCGGGACCGGCGATCAGCTGCTGCACCTGCTTCTGGCTCTTGCCGCAGAAGGAGCACTTGAACAGGTCGGCGCTCTCTCCGATGCGTGCCATCCGGCTCCTCCTCAAACAGCGGGCCTCAGCCCCGGGTGTCCTTCGAGCCTAACCGTAGTCTGTGACATCGGTGGGAATTGCGACGGCGAATGTGCCGGAGACACCGAACGGACGACGCCCCGCCTCCCATCGGGGGCGGGGCGTCATCCGGACCGTCGCGTCAGGATGTGATCGCGGCGGGTGTGCGCTTGCGCGTGGTGAGCACCTGGTCGACGACTCCATACTCCAGCGCCTCGGAGGCGGAGAGGATCTTGTCGCGGTCGATGTCCTTGTTCACCTGCTCCGCCGTGCGGTTGGTGTGTCGGGCCATCGTCTCCTCGAGCCAGGTGCGCATGCGGAGGATCTCCGCGGCCTGGATCTCGATGTCGGATGCCTGCCCGTGACCGGCCTCCCCCACCGCGGGCTGGTGCATCAGGATGCGCGCGTTGGGAAGAGCCAGACGCTTGCCCGGAGCCCCCGCTGCCAGCAGCACCGACGCGGCAGAGGCCGCCTGTCCGAGCACGACCGTCTGGATCTCCGGCGAGACGTACTGCATGGTGTCGTAAATCGCCGTCATCGCGGTGAAGGATCCGCCCGGCGAGTTGATGTACATGATGATGTCGCGGTCGGGATCCTGGCTCTCGAGAACCAGGAGCTGCGCCATGACGTCGTCGGCGGACGCGTCGTCGACCTGCACGCCGAGGAAGATCACGCGATCTTCGAACAGCTTGTTGTAGGGATCCTGTCGCTTGTAGCCGTAGGCGGTGCGCTCCTCGAACTGCGGGAGCACGTAGCGACTACCGGGCATCTGCAGACCGGACGGGGCGGGGACGCCGTGTGTCGGGGTGTACATGTGCGGTTCTCTCTCTTTCGCCTGCGGACTCAGCTCGCGGTCCCGCCGCCGCCGGAGACGTCGGCGGCGTGCTCGCGGATGTGGTCGACGAACCCGTACTCCAGCGCCTCCGCGGCAGTGAACCACCGGTCCCGGTCGCCGTCGGAATTGACCTGCTCGACGCTCTTGCCGGTCTGCGAAGCGGTGATCTCCGCCAGGCGCTTCTTCATGTCGAGGATGAGCTGCGCCTGCGTCTGGATGTCGCTCGCGGTTCCGCCGAAGCCGCCGTGAGGCTGGTGCAGGAGGACGCGGGCGTTCGGCGTGATGTAGCGCTTGCCCTTCGTGCCGCTGGTCAGCAGGAGCTGCCCCATCGAGGCGGCCATGCCGATGCCGACGGTGACGATGTCGTTCGGCACGAACTGCATCGTGTCGTAGATCGCCATGCCCGCGGTGATCGAGCCACCGGGCGAGTTGATGTAGAGGTAGATGTCCTTCTCGGGGTCTTCGGCGGCGAGAAGGAGGATCTTCGCGCAGATCTCATTCGCGTTCTCGTCACGCACCTCCGACCCGAGCCAGATGATGCGGTCTCTCAGCAGCTTGTCGAAGACGCTCGTCGCGACAAGGGGTTCAGCGGCCATGTGTGCTCCTGATTCCTTGGGTCTGAGTCGAATCTACCGGCGCCCACTCGGCGCACCGCGCGTGTTCGCCGTGGGCAGATCGATCAGCGGACCGGACGACGAAAGGGCGGATGCCGCAGCATCCGCCCTTCATCACCCGAAGGCGATCACTTCGTGTCGTCGGCGTCCTCGGCGTCGGCCTCGGCGGCGCCGTCGACGATCTCCTCGGCCTCTTCGACCGCCTCCTCCTCGGCGGCCTCGTCGTCCTCCACCGCGATGAAGCCGGTGAGATCGACGGTGTTGCCGGCGGTGTCCACGACGGTGACCTTGCCGAGCGCGACGGCGAGGGCCTTGTTGCGAGCGACCTCGGCGACGACGGCCGGCAGCTGGTTCTGCTGCTGCAGGGCCTGCACGAACTCCTGCGGAGCCATGCCGTACTGAGCGGCCGACTGGACCAGGTACTGGGTGAGCTCCTCCTGCGAGACCTGGACCTCAGCCTGCTCGGCGATCGCGTCCAGCAGCATCTGCGTGCGGAACTGCTTCTCGCTGGCCTCGGTCACTTCGGCGCGGTGCTCGTCGTCCTCGAGTCGGCTCTCCTGTTCCAGGTGCGCGTGGACCTCGTCCTCGATCAGCTGGGGCGGAACGGCGATCTCGACCTGCTCGAGCAGCTGCTCGACGAGCTTGTCGCGGGCCGCCGAGCCCTGCGTGAAGACGGACTGCTGCGAGACGCGCTCACCGAGGCTGTCGCGGAGCTCCGCGATGGTGTCGAACTCGCTGGCGATCTGCGCGAAGTCGTCATCGGCGTCGGGAAGCTCGCGCTCCTTGACCGCCTTCACCGAGACCGACACCTCGGCCTCCTGCCCGGCGTGGTCGCCGCCGACCAGCTTGGAGCGGAACGTGGTGTCCTCGCCGGCGGTGAGCGAGTCGATCGCCTCATCGATGCCCTCGAGGAGTTCCCCGGAGCCGACCTCGTACGACACGCCTTCGGCGCGGTCGATCTCGGCACCGTCGATGGTGGCGACCAGGTCGAGTTCGACGAAGTCACCGGACGCCGCGGGGCGGTCGACCGTCACCAGCGTGCCGAAGCGCGAGCGGAGCTTGTCGAGCTCCTCGTCGATGGCGGCTTCGTCGACCTCGACGGCGTCGACCTCGATCGTCAGACCCTCATACGCGGGGAGGTCGAATTCGGGTCGCACATCGACCTCGACGTCGACCTCGAGGTCGCCGGAGAAGTCCTTCTCGGCGGGCCATTCGACCACCTCGGCGCTCGGACGCCCGAGGACGCGGATGCTCTCCGCCTCGACGGCCTGACGGTAGAACCCGTCGAGCCCCTCACTGACGGCGTGCTCGAGCACCGCACCGCGACCGATGCGCTGATCGATGATCGGGGCCGGAACCTTGCCCTTGCGGAAGCCGGGGATCTGCACGTCTTTGGCGATGTGCTCGTAGGCGTGCGCGATGCTGGGCTTCAGCTCGTCGGGGGTGACCGTGATGTGCAGCTTCACCCGGGTCGGGGTCAGCTTCTCGACGGTGCTCGTGACCATGCCTGTTCGTTCTCCTCGCTGTCGACCGCGCGGTAGCGCGCGGCGGTTGAGTCTTGGTCGGTGGACGTCGGGGCGACAGGATTTGAACCTGCGGCCTCCCGCTCCCAAAGCGGGCGCTCTACCAAGCTGAGCTACGCCCCGGTTGGGTGCGCACACGCGGACGTGCGGCGATCGGCCCCGAGAAGTCTAGCCGACGCGAGGTCGACTCGCCTGCCGGTGTCCAGGCCACGACCGGATGTCGTCTAGACTGTTCACGCCGCGGCTCGCCGCTGCGGGGATGTAGCTCAATGGTAGAGCCTCAGTCTTCCAAACTGATGGTGCGGGTTCGATTCCCGTCATCCCCTCCACACCGCCCCCGCCCATGCGGCGTCGGATCCGATCCGCCTGCCCGGCGTCGCTGCCGAGCCGCCTGCGCGGCGGCCGCTGCCGAGCCGCCTGCGCGGCGCCGCTCCGCAGTCACTTTCGGCGGGTGGTGGCGCTCTCGACCCGCAGAAAGTGACTGCGGAGCTGGAGAGATCGGCGGGGCTCGGCGGGGCTCAGCCGGCCGGACGTGCCTCGCGATGGGCGGCGAGGTGGGCGCGGTAGGTGTCCGCGTTCCGGCGGATCGCCGTCCGCTCCTCCTCC
>NZ_DEPK01000062.1:5636-8284 GCF_002358725.1 Microbacterium sp. UBA3394 | reverse complement strand
CCCCGTCGATCGACGGGGCATTCGTGTGAGGACAGACATGCTCACCGATACCCCTACGCTCGCCATATGAGTGCTGTGCGCGCCGCCATGGTGTGGAATCCATCGAAGACCGACCGGGAGACGCTCGAAGAGCCACTGCTGCGCGTCTTCGACGCTGACGAGATCGCGTGGTTCGAGACGACGGTGGACGACCCCGGCCAGGGCGTCGCGGCCCAGGCTCTGGCAACGGCGCCCGAGGTGGTCATCGTGGCGGGCGGCGATGGCACGGTGCGCGCGGTGGCCGAGCATCTCGCGGATGTGCGGGCCGACGTCGACCTCGGTCTCGTTCCTCTCGGCACCGGAAACCTGCTCGCCCGCAACCTCGACGTGCCGCTGCGGAACGTGCCGGCCGCCGTGGAGCGAGCCGCGACCGGCACGCCACGCGGCATCGACGTCGGGTGGGTCGAGGTCGATCTGGCCGAGGGGGCGGAGCGGCACGCCTTCGTGGTGATGATCGGATTCGGCATCGACGCGAACATGATCGCCGAGACCGATGAGGGGCTGAAGAGCAAGGCCGGCTGGTTGGCGTACGTGGAATCCCTCGGGCGGGCGCTCCGCGCCAGCGACCTGGTCTCGTTCGAACTCACCGTGGACGACGAGCCCGGTCGTGACGAGACCGGGCACACCCTGCTCATCGGCAACTGCGGCACCTTGCAGGCGGGTTTCGCCCTGCTGCCTGATGCCGACCCGGGCGACGGCGAGCTCGATTTCCTGATGCTGAGCGCGGATGGGCTCGCCCCCTGGCTGGGAACTCTCACGACGATGCTGTGGGACAGCAATCTCGGTCGCATGATCCGCCGCGACGATGACGACGGCTCGACGGACACGGACGACATCACGCACGGCCGCGCCCACAGCATCCACGTGTCACTGCCGGCGCCTCGCGTGTTCCAGATCGACGGCGAGGAGATCGGCGAGGCCCGCGCCTTCCGGGTGTCGATGCAACCCGGCGCCCTCCGCGTGCGCTGACCGCCGCCACCCCCGTTCGTTGAGCGAGGAGCGCAGCGACGAGACGAAACGGGGCTCGCTCAGCGATCGGCGTGTGCGCGACGGGCGTGGCGGAAGCGCGCGAACAGCGTGGCGATGACGATGAGCGCCACCGCGACGATCGCGGCGACACCGGTCGCCGGCGAGTACGGCTCGTCGGTGAATCGGGCGACGGCGACCCACGCGATCCCCCAGCTGAGTGACAGCGCCGGCGCGATACGGCCGCCGCCCCAGAACCCCAGCGCGATGCCGACCGCTGCGGCGGCGGCCAGCACCAGCGACGACCAGATCTCGGGAGCGATGCCGAACCCGTCGAACCCGGCGGCGACGAGGATCGCGGTGGCATTCGCAACGGTCGCGATGATCACCCATCCGAGATACAGCCCGATGGCCCCGTGGCGACCACGACCTCGACCCGGTTCTTCGGCGCGGTGCGGCGCAGGGTGACGAAGATGCGGCACAGCACGACCAGCAGCAGCACGATGACCGGCAGGCTGAGGTACAGCAGGTCGGCCTGCACGACGCCGATCCACACCGCATTGAGAATCAGGGATGCCGCGACCCACCAGCCGATGCGCTGGCGGGTGTCGTGGCGTTGCGCGGGCAGCGCCTGCCATATCGCGTACGCGAGCATGCCGGTGTAGATGACGCTCCAGATGCGGAACGCTCCCGTTCCCGGGGCGGTGAGGGTCGAGTCAGCGTCGAGGAAACCGCCGGCGGCCTCTTGGATCGGGGTTCCGAAGAACGCCCCCGACCCGATGAAGGCCGCGATGATCGCCAGCACGGAGCTGACGAGGATGATGATCTGCCGGGCGAGGTCACGCCCGCGCGTGGTGGGATCGGTTCGAGTCGTCGTCGACGTGGACACGGTCTACCTCCAAGGTTGCGACGCATGCGGTCATCAGTGTCTTCCGACGACGGGTGCCCGCCGGATGCACGTTCGTCAGAACCTCTCCCAGAGCTCGTGCGCCGTGATGCCGTCGTCGGCGACCCCGTCGACGTCGCGAACGGGCTGCAGCTCGAAATCATCGGGCGCGTGCCGTGTGAGGACCGCCGTGTAGTCCGGATGCTCGGTGACCTTCACCTCGAACCGGTCCGTGTCGATCAGACGGAGAATCACCTCGTTGCCCCGGCGGGAGAGGAACGACACCTCCTTCTGCTCAGCGGTGGGAAGCGGCAGACCCTCGAAGTCACTCACGGCATGACTCTACGTGCGGGCGACGACAACACGCCCGTGCCACTGTCATAAGATCCGCCGCGGCGCAAGGGGCGTCATCCGAGGGCGGTCCACGGGAGCATGGACTCATGCCCGATCGCCGGATCTCTCCCCGACCGCCCGCCCGTGACATCACCGCGCCCCCGCGCCGCGGCTACGGCATCGCATGGTCGCGTGTCGAGGAGGGCTTCTACGTCGCCAACCGCGACGGCGTGTTCCTCGGATACCTCGACCGCGAAGCAGACGGCACCTANNGGGCTGCAGCTCGAAATCATCGGGTGCGCGCCGCGTGAGGACCGCGGTGTAGTCGGGATGCTCGGTGACCTTCACCTCGAACCGATCCGTGTCGATCAGACGGAGGATCACCTCGTTGCCCCGGCGCGAGAGGAACGACACCTCCTTCTGC
>NZ_DEPK01000062.1:0-5272 GCF_002358725.1 Microbacterium sp. UBA3394 | reverse complement strand
GCGATGCGGATCCTGATCGACCACCACGCCGCCGACGCACCCCTCGAGGCGGCCCTATGACTCCGCCCGAGGCCAAGCCGGCGACGACCGATGACGATCGCCTCATCTCGCTCGTCTACATCAGCACCGCGACGGCGCCGCTGGACGACGCCGCCCTGCACGCCATCCTCACGCGCGCTCGCGACAACAACGCGCGGCTGGATGTGACGGGCATGCTGCTGTACCGCGAGGGCCAGTTCGTGCAGATCCTCGAGGGCGCGCGCAGTGCGGTGCACGATCTGGTTGACGAGATCCGGGCCGATCCGCGCCACACCGACATGAGCGTGATCCTCGACGAGCCGATCGAGGTGCGCGAGTTCTCCGACTGGAGCATGGGCTTCCAGCCGATGGCGATGCCGCGCACGTCGCTGCCCGACGGTTTCCGCGACACCTTCACCGACCTCGACGCCTCGGCTGAGCGCACCCGCATCATGCGGGCGGTGCGCGAGATCAGTCTGTGGTTCCGGGTGCGTGCCTCCTCGGGGGCGGATGAGGCGGCCTGATCGTCCGATAGCCTCGGTCGGAGCGCCCTGGTACCCGATCGAAGGAGCCCGCCCGTGACCACGCACGCCCGTCGACGGTCGCCCGCCTCTCGAGGGGTTGCCCTGGCCTCCGTGTTTCTCGCCGCCGCCCTGACGGTGGGCATCGGGACGTCGGTGGCATCGGCCGAGACCGTCCCGAGCCCGGGGGCGAGCTCCTCCCCCACGGCGGCACCGACGCCGTCCGCCACCTCCGCACCAACGGACGAGAACCTCGAGACGGGCGATGTGCGCGGGTCGGTCGTGATCGCCGCATCCGGAGCCGCACTGCCCGGTGTCACCGTGGTCGCCGTGCCGACACAGCCGGGCGTGAGGCAGGAGACCGTCACGCAGGCCAACGGCGCCTTCCACCTGCGGGAGGTTGCTCCCGGCGAGTACACCTTCACGTTCTCGCTGACGGGATTCGAAACCGTGACGCGAACCGCCCAGGTGCGGGTCGGACTGACCACGACCGTCGACGTCGACATGTCGCTGTCGAACGTGAGCCTTCGCCTGGATCGGCAGACGGTGACCGCCGGCGAGACCCTGCAGCTTGACGCCGAAGGCTTCCTCGGAAACGAGCGGGTCGAGGTCGAACTCCACTCGACGCCGGTCAGCCTCGGCACCCTCGCCGCGGATGACGCCGGCGCCCTCTCCGGTACGATCGCCGTGCCCTCCGACACGACCCCGGGCACGCACGACGTCGTGCTGATCGGTGAGAGCGGGCGCACCGCATCGATCACCGTCACCGTGGTCGCAGCTGCGCCACTGGTCGCGACCGGCTGAGGCCACCCACCCCGGGCACGTCGACGGCTGAACAGCTCGTTTCGGTTGCGTAACGTTCCGGGCGACCGGCGACGATCTCGCTAGCCTCGGACTCGACTCTTCGAACCCGAGCGAAGGAACCTTCCGTGATCTCTCCTGCCCGCAGATCCACGTCCGTCCGCCGAATCCTCGCACCCGTGTTGGCCGCGAGCGCCACCGTGGTTCTCGCCGTCGGCATCGGCGCCTCCGTCGCGTCGGCCGAGACCGTGCCGGCACCCGGCTCCTCCGCATCGCCCACGGCGTCGCCGACGGTCTCGTCGACTGCCTCACCCGCGCCGGACGATGACCAGACCGCCGCAGGCGAAGTCACCGGCACCGTCACCGAGGCCGAAACCGGAAACCCGTTGCCCGGAGCCACAGTCAGTGCCGTGCCGAACGACTCCTCGGAAACCACGCGTCGCGTCACGACGATGGCGAACGGTGATTACCGCATCGTCGGAGTCGCCCCCGGCGGCTACAAGATCGTCTTCGAGATGGAGGGCTTCGAGCCGGTGACGCGAGCCGTCGCCATGCAGCCCTACGGAATCCAGACCGTGGATGCGGAACTGTCGCCCCTCTCGGTCGAGGTCACCGTCGATCGCACCTCGCTCGCCGCCGGCGAGTCGGTGCAGCTCGACGCCACCGGCTTCCGCGCGGGCGAGCGGGTCGACGTCGAGGTGCACTCCGCGCCGGTCCGGGTCGCGAGCTTCACCACGGATGCGGACGGATCCCTGTCGACCCGCATCACCGTGCCGACGTCGGTCGAACCCGGTGTGCACGAGATCGTCGTCATCGGCGAAAGCGGCCGCACCGGATCGGTCACGGTCACGATCACCGGATCAGCTCCCCTGATCGCCACCGGCTGACCCACCGACCGTCAACAACGCATGAGATCTGCCGACGATACGGTCGCAGACCCGCGGCGGAAGCCCCGCACCCCCCGAATCTCCTGCGTTGTTCACCGAACGTTTCGCTGACCGACGTCCCCCGCCCGGCCCCGCCTGCCCGCCTGGTCGTTGAGCGAGCGGAGCGAGACGAAACGCGCCGCCCGGCGCCGCCCGGCCCCGCCCACCTGGAACCCGGGACTCGTGTCCCGTGACACCGGGACACTCCGTGCGGCACGATGAGCGAATGACACGCGAGTTCGCGAGCCGCGCCGCGACGCTCGTCGCCGTCGCCGTCTCGGCGCTCTCGGCGGTCGTGGCGATCGCCCTCGACATCGCAGTGCTCCCGACCCACCCCGAGCCCCCGGTGTCGTCGGGATGGTCGGGCGTGCTGCCCGGGGCGGCGATGCTCATCCCGGGAGCCCTGCTGCTGTGGCGGCTGCCGTGGCACCCGATCGCCGTTGTGCTCACCGCGTTCGGAACCCTGTGGGTCCTCGACGGGATGGCCGCGGCGGCCGTCAACCTCGCCTGGTACCACGACCGCTCGGCGTGGTGGGCGGTGCCGGCGTTCTGGTTCTTCAGCCGCGCCGGCGCGGTGCTCATCCTGCCGATCGTGCTGCTTCTGCTGCTCTTCCCCGACGGTCGACTGCGCGCCGGAGTGTGGCGCGTGGTCTCGATCGTCTCCCTCGCGCTCGGCCTCGTGATGCCGTTCGCGTTCCTCTTCGCCCCGCGCGCGGCCCTCAGCCTCGACAACGACGATCGCACCGCCCTGCTCGACGCCTTCGAGCAGCCGCTGCCGACCCTGCCGCTTCCCCTCGAGGCATGGATGCTGCTGCTCGGCGCCGGCATCCCGTGCCTCGGCGTCAGCCTGCTCCTCGCGCTGCTGGTATGCATCAGCCGCCGCTTCGGCGCCACCGCGGAGCAGCGTGCGCAGCTGCGCTGGCTGGTGTGGTCGGCGCTCATCTTCACCGCGGCGCTGCTGTTCGTCTTCCCGGTCGTGCCGACGGTCGTCGTCGACCTGCTGCTGGCGGTCACGATCGGACTGGTCAGCGCATCGGTGGTGATCGCCGTGACCCGCTACCGCCTCTACGCGATCGACCGGCTGCTGTCATGGACCCTCGTCTATGCCCTCCTCATCGCCGGCATCATCGCCATCGATGTGCTCATCGTCGTCGCCGTCGGCAGCGCAATCGATGATCGCGTGGCGATGCTGCTGGCGGTTGTCGCCGTGACGGTGGCCTTCGCTCCCCTGCGCGGACGCCTGTTCGCCGTCGCGAACCGTCTCGTCAGCGGACGCCGCGGCGACCCGTACGCGGTCGTGTCCTCGCTCGGCGACCGGCTCGATCAGGCACCGGATGCGCCCGGCCAGCTGGCCGAGCTCGCAGCGGCTATCGCCGAGGCGTTCGGCTCGCGGTCGGTGCGCGTCGAACTGGACCGCCCCGGCGCCGAGGCGATGGTCGCCGTGCACGGCACTCCGATGAAGGATGCCGCCGAGGTGCCGATCGACCACGGCGGCGAGATGATCGGCCGCATCTTCATCGAACCCGGCGGCCGCCCCGTCGTCTCGACCCGGGACCAGTGGCTCCTCGGCGACCTCGTGCGCCTCGCCGCCGCATCCCTGCGGGGCGCCGAGCTCGGCCGCGAGCTGCAGGCGAACCGCGAGCGCCTCGTGCTCGCCCGTGAAGAGGAGCGCTCACGCCTCCGCCGCGAGCTGCACGACGGCCTCGGCCCGCTCCTCGCCGGCGTCAAGCTGCGCCTGGAGACGGCGCGGAACCTCGCCGATCGCGACCCGGCGCGTTCGCTGGGGCTCGTGGATGCGGCCATCGCCGACCAGTCCGAGGTGATCGACGAGATCCGCCGCATCGTGCAGGGCCTGCGCCCTCCGGCACTCGACGACCTCGGCCTCCGCAGCGCCCTCGAGCAGCAGGCCGCGCGGCTGACCGGCGGCGGCCTGATCGCCGAGGTCTCCGGCGATGTGCCGCACGATCTCCCGCCGGCGGTCGAGGTCGCCGCGTTCCGCATCGCCTCCGAGGCGCTGACGAACGCACGCAAGCACTCCGGCGCGCAGCGGGTCCAGGTGGTGCTGTCTCAGAGCGAGCGGATGCTGCAGCTCGACATCCGCGACGACGGACACGGCATCGCCTCCGCGACCGCGCTCTCCCCCGCTACCGCCCCGTCCTCCACCGGCGTCGGCCTGCGATCGCAGCGCGAGCGCGCGGCGGAGCTCGGCGGCACCCTCGAGATCACCTCTCGCCCGGACGGCGGCACGCTCATCCGCGCCCGTCTGCCGTTCACCCCGCCCGCTTCTGCTCCCACCGACACCACACCCGAAGGGATCACCGCCGATGTCCGATGAACCGATCCGCGTGGTGCTCGTCGACGACCACCCGGTCTACCGCGACGGCCTCTCGATGCTGCTGGAGTCGATGGACGGGGTGCGGGTCGTCGCGACCGCGAGCGACGGTGCCGAGGCGATCGAGGTCGTCGATGCCTCCGATGCCGATGTCGTCGTGATGGATGTGCAGATGCCACGACTCGACGGTCTCGCAGCCACGCGCGAGGTCGTCGCGCGGCATCCGCACCTCGCGGTGGTCATCCTCACGATGTCGGAAGACGATGAGACGGTGTTCGCCGCGATGCGCGCCGGAGCCCGCGGCTATCTCGTGAAGGGCGCGAGTCAGCAGCAGATCTTCGCCGCGATCACCACGGTGGCCGGGGGCGAGCTGGTCTTCGGCGCGGCGATCGCGCGTCGGGTGGCGGAGTTCTTCGCCGCCGGTCCGTCCACGGCGCCGTCCGCCGAGGTGTTCCCGCAGCTCACGCCGCGGGAGCGGGAGATCCTCGACCTGCTCGCAGCCGGACGGTCGAACCCGCAGATCGCGCAGGCGCTGTTCCTCTCCCCCAAGACGGTGCGCAACAACGTGTCCAACATCTTCACGAAGCTGCAGGTCGCCGATCGCGCCGAGGCGATCGTGCGCGCCCGCGACGCGGGGCTCGGCCGGCCGTATGAAGCGCCCCGGGTTTCGTGGA
>NZ_DEPK01000013.1:8415-11998 GCF_002358725.1 Microbacterium sp. UBA3394 | reverse complement strand
AGCATGGCGCTGCAGGTCGTGCTCGACACGCTCACCCCGGCCGAGCGGGTCGCGTTCGTGCTGCACGACGTGTTCGAGCTGCCGTTCTCGCAGATCGCCGAGACGCTCGGACGCTCCGTCGAGGCGACGCGGCAGCTGGCCTCATCCGCCCGCCGCAAGGTGCGTTCCCGCACCGATGACGCCGCCCCGCGCGAACGGCATGACGCGGTCGCGGCCGCCTTCGCCGCCGCGACCGGAGCGGGCGACTTCGACGCGCTCGTCGCCCTCCTCGATCCGGATGTCACGCTCACCTCCGACGGGGGCGGCAAGGTCAGCGCCGCACGACGCCCGGTGCTCGGCGCGGTCAACGTCGCGCGCTTCATCCTGGGTGTGCTCACGCAACGCCCGGATGCGCGGGTCGACCCGATCGCAACGGCCGACGGGCTCGGGTTCATCGTCAGCGAGAACGGCGTGGTCGACACCGTCATGGTGCTGGGGGTACGCGCCGACCGCGTTTCGGACGTGTGGCTCGTGCGCAATCCCGACAAGCTCACCAGCTGGCGCTGACCCGGCCCGCAGGCCGCCCACGTTTCGTCTCGCTCCGCTCGCTCAACGACCGGAGGGATGGCCGTCTATCGTGGAAGCGTGTCCGAGCAGCGCGCCACCGTCTCCGACGCCGCGATCAGCTCACTGCTCGGCGCGGCGATCCGCGAGGCGCGCCAGTCGCGCAAGCTCTCGATGCGAGCCCTCGCGGCGAGCGCGAACGTGAGCCAACCGTTCCTCAGCACCGTGGAGAGCGGGCAGACGATGCCGTCGCTGGCGTCGCTGTATCGCATCGCGGCGGCGCTCGAGGTGTCGCCGTCGCACCTGCTCCCGGCGGCGGGGGAACCGGAGCCGATCACGGTGTCGCGACGGGATGCCAGCGGGTGGGCGCCGATCACCGACCATCCGGACACGGGATTTCACCGCGTGGTGTCCTCGGGCACCGCCCGACGGGCGACGGTGCAGGAGTACGTGCTCGAGCCCGGGCAGCGTCTGGGCGACTGGTACCAGTCCGACGGGGAGCTCACCGTCTACGTCGCCGAGGGATCGATCACGGTCGAGGTCGAGGGTCGCGGCTCGTGGGAGCTCGATGAGGGGGAGGCGATCGCGCATCCCGGTGCCCTTCGAAACCACTGGGCGGTGCGGGGGAACGGGCGCACCCGCATCGTGCTGGTGTACGCCGGCGACAGCTGACCGCAGGAAACACACCTGTAACGCCATCGCTATTTGTTATCAACGATAGCTACTTACTATCGATCACGTCCCGACCCGCGTGTCCCTGACACTCCACGAAAGACGATCGATGGCATTCCTCACCCGCAGCATCGGAGTCGCCGCCGCGTTGGCCGCCTCGGCCCTCGCCCTCTCGGCGTGCTCCGGCACCTCCACGTCCGACACGACCTCCGACTCCACAGCCGCCGCATCCGCTGAAGACTTCGGCGACCTCACCGTCCAGCTGAGCTGGATCAAGAACGAGGAGTTCTCGGGCGAGTACATCGCCGACACCGAGGGCTATTACGACGAGGCCGGCTTCGACGCGGTCAGCCTCGTACCCGGCCCGTCTTCGGGCGCCACCGAGCTCATCAGCGGAACCGCCGACGTCGCCATCAGCGATGCGGTCGCCATCGGCTCGGTCGTCGCGAGCGAGGGCGCGCCCCTGAAGATCGTGGGTGCGCTGTTCCAGAAGAACCCGTTCTCGATCCTCTCGCTCGCCGACGGCGGCAACATCGCGACGCCGGAAGACCTGGTCGGCAAGCGCATCGGCGTGCAGGATTCCAACCGCGCGATCTTCGACGCCTTCCTGCTGGCCAACGACATCGCCGCGGATGAGGTCGAGGTCGTCCCCGTGCAGTACGACACGTCGCCGCTCACCACGGGCGAGGTCGACGGCTTCATCTCGTACCTCACGAACGAGTCGCTCACCGTTGCGATGGAGGGCTACGACACGGTCGATCTGGCGTTCGCCGACAACGGCCTGCCGTTCGTCGCGAAGACCTACACCGTCACCGATGACACCATCGAGAACGAACGCGAGATGGTGAAGGCCTTCCTCGCGGCCGAGATCCGCGGCTGGACCGAGGCGATCGCCGACCCCGCCGTCGGCGTCGAGCTGGCCATGACCGAATACGGCTCCGACCTCGGACTCGACGAGGAGCACTCCCTCGCCGGCGCCGAGGCGCAGGTCGCCCTCATCAGCACCGACGAGACGCTCGAGAACGGTCTGTTCACGATCTCCGACCAGCTCATCGAGGAGAACATCGCGAGCCTCGCCGCGGCCGGGATCGACCTCGACGCGGAGTCGCTGTTCGACCTGTCCCTGCTGGCCGAGGTGTACGAGGAGAATCCCGACCTCGTCGCCTACGAGCAGTAGAGTCCTTCCTCCGGGGGCGGCGGTCGCGCCGCCCCCTTCCCTCGTGAAAGCGCGCAGATGACCTCCACCCTGCTGGTTCCCGACGCCGTCGTGACCATGAACGACTCCCTCGACGTCGTCACCGACACCGCCGTTCTCGTCTCCGGCGACACGATCCTCGCGGTCGCCCCCGTGACCGAGCTGTCGGCGCGGCATCCGGATGCCGATCGCGTCGACCTCGCCGACCGCGTTCTCATGCCGGGTCTGGTCAACGCCCACCACCATTCCGGGATGCTCCGGGGCACCGCCGAGCACCTGCCGGTGTGGGAGTGGCTGCGCCTGCACATCGACCCGATGCACCGCGTGCTGCGGCCCGAGGAGGCCGAGGCGGCCGCTTGGCTCTGCTATGCGGAGGGCCTGCTGTCGGGCACGACGACCGTCGTGGACATGTGGCGGTACTTGCACGGCGCGGCCCGCGCCGCATCCGCCCTCGGCAACCGCGTCGTGACCGTGAACTACGTCGGCGAGCATCCCGACTTCGACTACTTCGACACCCTCGACGACAACGAGCGGATGCTGCGCGAGTGGACCGGCGCCGCCGGCGGACGGATCATGCCGTGGGTCGGCCTCGAGCACTGGTTCTACGCCGACGAGGCCGGCCAGAAGCGCGCGATCGACATGGCCCGTCACTTCGACACCGGCATCTACACGCACTGCAGCGAGTCCGAGGTCGAACTGGCCGACTTCGACTCCCGGTACGGGATGCGTCCGATGTTCGCGCTCGAAAAGCACGGCTTCTTCGACACTCCTCGCGCGATGCTCGCGCACGCGGTGTGGCTCGATCAGGCCGAGGTCGATCTGATCGCCGAGCGCGGCGTCGGCGTCTCGCACAACCCGATCTCCAACATGAAGCTCGCCAGCGGCATGGCTCCCGTCGCCGAGATGCTCGCCGCCGGGGTCAACGTCGGCCTCGGCACCGACGGCGAGAAGGAGAACAACAACCTCGACATGTTCGAGGAGATGAAGGTCGCCTCCCTGCTCGGCAAACTGCGANNNGAGGTCGAACTGGCCGACTTCGACAGCCGATACGGGATGCGGCCCATGCACGCACTCGACAAGCACGGCTTCTTCGACACTCCCCGCGCGATGCTCGCTCACGCGGTGTGGCTCGATCAGTCCGAGGTCGACCTGATCGCCGAGCGCGGCGTCGGC
>NZ_DEPK01000013.1:0-8273 GCF_002358725.1 Microbacterium sp. UBA3394 | reverse complement strand
GCCTCCCTGCTCGGCAAACTGCGATCGATGGATGCCGCCGCCATGGACTCGTGGCAGGTGATGCGCATGGCCACACGCGGCGGCGCCGCCGCCATCGGGCAGGGCGACCGGCTCGGGCAGGTCGCCGCCGGTTTCCAGGCCGACCTCGTCGCGGTGCGCACCGACACCCCGCGCATGACGCCGTTCCTGACCGACGGCGGCTACGCCAACATCCATCACAACCTCGTGCACGCGGTGCGCGGTTCCGACGTCGACATGACGATGGTCGCCGGTGAGGTGGTCGTGCGCGGCGGCGAGCTCGTCACCGCCGACGTGGCCGAGCTCATCGCCCGCGTGCGCAGCCTGGTGCCCGGCCTGTTCGAGCGCCGGCAGGAGTGGCTCGACGCCCACGGCGACCCCGAGGGCCTGTTCCACTGAGGTCGAGGCTGCATTCACGCGCCGGGCTGTACGCACCTGATTTACAGGCGTAGCTTATGAGTGGGCTCATGCCCTGGACAGACTCAAGGAGCAATCGCATGGATATCAAGGACTATCGGATCATCGTCACCGGCGGTGCGAGCGGCATGGGCGCCGCCACGGTGCGCAACTACGTCGCGGCGGGCGCGAACGTCGTGAGCATGGATGTCGCCGAGGAGGCGGGGCAGGACGTCGTCGCGGCCGCCGCCGGACCGGGGAGCGCCACGTTCATGCGGCTGGATGTCTCGAACGCCGCCGATGTCGAGGCCACGTTCGATCTCGCCGCCGAGCGTCTGGGTGGTCTGGATGTGCTCGCGCACCCGGCGGCGATCCAGCGGTCCGGCGATGCCGCGAGTGTCACCGTCGACGACTGGGACGCGATGTTCGCCGTCAACGTTCGCGGCACGATGCTCGCCAACCAGGCCGCATACCGCCTGATGGCACCGAACAAGCGCGGATCGATCATCAACTTCGGCTCGATCTCGGGTCTGCGTCCCGAGGCGGTCGCACCCGCCTATTCGGCTTCCAAGGGCGCCGTGCACTCCTGGACGCGAACGGCAGCCGCCGCGTGGGGACCGGATGGCGTGCGGGTGAACGCCATCCTTCCCGCCATCGCGACGCCCATGTACGACGCCGCGATCGCGCGGCTGGACGACGAGGGACGCACCGCGAACTACTGGATGAACGAAGCGTCGATCGCCCTCGGCCACGCGTACGGCGACCCCGACCGTGACCTCGGCCCGGTGATGGTCTTCCTTGCCTCGGAGGCGTCGCGATTCATCACGGGGCAGCTGCTCCCGGTCGACGGCGGCCAGGCGTCCGTTCGCTGACGGACGGATTCCGCTCGGCGGTGCGGCGCATGAAACGATCTCCTTCATGACCGAGCGCCGCACCAGCCGAGCGGCCGCCGAGGACCGTTCTGAGCCTCGTGCGATGCGGACGCGCGCGCGTGTGCAGGAGGCGATTCTGGCGGCCGCGTCGGCGGGAGACATCGCCGACTTGACGGTGGCGGAGATCGCCCGACGCGCCGATGTGCATCGCGTGACGTTCTACAAGCACTGGGAGACCGCCGCGGCGGCCGTCACCGACGCGTTCACGCAGCTCGTGGATGAGCTCGCGGAGGTGACCTTCGATCAGGCGGACCCGCTCGCCGACCCGGGCAGGGTCGCCGATGCCTACCGTGCCGCTCTGGACCGACAGGTGCGTGAGATCATCGAGCGCCGTACGACCTACCGCCACCTGTTCGCCCTCGCCGGCGGAGCATTCGCGGCATCGGTCGAATCCGCCCTGCGCGCTCGCGCGGATCTGGTCGTGGCAGAGCTCGCCCGGGCGGGCACCGACGTTCCCGGCGCCGCAGACGGCACGGCAGCCGCGTACGTCGCCGCCGGGGTGACGGCGGCGCTCCGCGAGCTGGCGCGGTCGGACGCCACCGACGTTCCGGCGGCGGCCGCAGCCATCGAAGCGCAGCTGCCTCGCTGGTGGCCCGCCCCGTCCAATCCTCAGCCGCCAGCGGCGATCGAACGCTCGCGCCGGGAATAACCACCGACGGTCGAACGTCGTCATCGACATGACCACTTCACCCTCGACGACCTCGACGACCCCCGACGCCGACGCCATCGACGAGAGCCTCGGCGCGCGATACGGCGACGCCGCGCCCGACACGATCGAGTCGGTGAACGACGTCATCGCGCTGCAGCTGCGCCATCGATCGGTGCGGCAGTTCACGTCGGAGGACGTCTCCGACGACGCGGTCACGGCCATCGTCGCCGCGGCGCAGTCGGCGTCGACGAGCTCGAACATGCAGTCGTGGTCGGTCATCGAGATCCGCGACCCCGAGCGCAAGGCGGCGGCATCCGAACTCGCCGGCGACCAGGAGTTCATCCGGCAGGCACCGGTCTTCCTCGTGTTCATCGCCGACTGGGCGCGCAACCGCGCCATCGCGAAGCACCACGATCAGCCCGATGCCGGCATCGACTATCTCGAGAGCACGCTCGTGTCCTTCGTGGATGCGGGTGTCGCCGCGCAGAACGCCGCGATCGCCGCCGAGTCGCTGGGTCTGGGCATCACCTACGTCGGATCCGTGCGGAACAACCCCATCGCCCTCAGCGAGCTGCTCGAACTGCCCGCCGGGGCGTTCCCGGTCGCGGGGATGGCCATCGGGCATCCGCATCCCGACGACGCGGCCCGGGTCAAACCGCGGCTGCCGCAGGACATCGTGCGCCACCGCGAGACCTACACCACACCCGCGGACTCGGCGATCGACGCCTACGACGACGCGCTCTCGGCGTACTACGCCTCGCAGGGCAGCGCGCGGCCGTGGTCGCCGACCGTGCTCGCCCGCGTGCGCGACGAGGCGAGCCTGCGCGGTCGTCACGTGATGCGCGAGGCCCTGGAGCAGCGCGGCCTCCCCTCGAAGTAGAGGACGGTGCTGCGGCGCTCGCGCCGGTCAGAGACGGCGCTCGTGACGGATGGGCTTCAGGCGGTCCGGTGCGTCGCTCGCCTCGGGATACTCGCACGTGAACCAGCCCTCATACCCGAAGAGGAACCCGAAGAGCCGGTTGCGCACCTCCAGCGCGATGTGGAAGGCGCCGACCGTGTCGTCGTAGTGCTCGTGTAGCTCCGCGCGCCCCGAGAAGAGCATCGGGAAGCGGAACGCCACCGGGCCCTCGTAGAACCGCTGTGCGTCGGATCTCAGGATGAGGCCGCCACGGTCATCGACCTCGAGGTGCAGGTCGACGGCCAGGTGCTGGTGCGTTCCGAGGTAGTCGACGATCGTGCGACGCTCGGAGTCGAGCACCATGGTCGCGTCGAACCGTGCCGGCTTCGTCCGCGCACGGTATTCGCGCACGAACGTCACCGTCTCGCGACCGAGCGGGACACGGTACGGATAGTTCTCGACGATGAAGGGCACGTCCGTTCCGATGTCGGCGACGAGGATGTGGCGCAGTCGACCGATGAGCAGGAACGGGACGGTCCACCACGGCCCGCGCCGGATACGGGTCATCGTGCCGCGCCCGACGCACGCGTAGCCGGCGGCCAGGGAAACACCGAACCGGCGCTGCATCATCGGATGCAGCCGGTCGAAGTCGTCGCCGAGCGCAGCGCGGAAGATCGCGGCGTCGCTCACGCGATCGTCACCTCCTGCAGGGTCTCGGGCGCATGGGACATAGCGCCCTTTGGAGGTGGCGTCGTACGGCACCGTGATGCTCGCGGCCGTTCGGCTCGCCAGAGGGCGAGCACCGACCGCAGCCTCCATCGCGGCTGAGCGTCTTCCGACTCCGCCCAGATGCGCAGCCGGTCGAAACTCCACGCCGTCATCCAGAGGATCACGGGCCGCATCGCGACATCCGCCAGACGACCCCAGCCTGGGTGGTAGTCGTAGCCGGTGATGAAGCGCACTCCGCCGCCGGTAGGGATGTATCGCCAGTACCCGCGGCCACGACGCAACGGCGACAGTCGGTCATCGGTTGAGAAACCGAGTGCAGAGGTCCGCGTGCCGTCGGCGCGTTCCTTCTCGCCCAGCGAGACACCGTCGCCGCGGATGACGTGAAACGGCAGGGCGCGTTCGTATCGGAATCGCGTGCGTCCGCTGTCATCCGTTCCGATCGGCTGGATCGCACTGAACCTCAGGTCCCAGTGCGGATGCAGCTCAGGGTCCTGCGTGAGCCGCCAGACGCGTTCGATGTCGGCGCGAATGAACGTCTCGATGTACAGCGGCCGCGCTTCGGTCATCGGGCCCCCTCGCTCAGCATCCTGCGAATCTATCGGTCCGCACACGTGAGCACGAGGTGCCAGTGGAAGCATGGGCCCATCATGGCTGGCGCCTTTCGACTGAAAGTCGTGCGGTCACGCTCCGCGCCGCTGCTCCGGCATAGGCTGACGGGATGGCTGCCGGCGCGACGATCCACACCTTCACCGTGACGCTGGCCGACGTGGATCGCGGGGTCTACGAGGATCTCTCGCTCCGGGTGGCGCGGCATCCGTCTGAGACCGACGTCTACATGCTCACACGGGTGCTCGCCTACGGTCTGGAGTTCGCCGAGGGCATCGCATTCACCGAGGGCATCTCGGCCACCGACGAGCCGGCCGTCGTCATCCGGGATGCGACCGGCTCGCTGACGGGATGGATCGAAGTAGGCGCTCCGGAGGCGGCGCGCCTGCACGAGGGCAGCATGAAGGCCGGCCGCGTCGCAGTCTACACGCACCGCGATCCGGCCAAGCTCGTCACCAGCTGGCAGGGCAAGCGCATCCATCGCGGGCCCGACATCCTGGTGCACAGCTTCGACCGCGGGTTCCTCGAGGCCGCATCCGCGCACGTCGAGCGCCGCACGACGATGAGCCTGTCGGTGACCGAGCGACACCTCTATCTGGAGCTCAACGGACAGGCGTTCTCCTCCGACATCCACTCCGTCGCCGCCGCCTGAGTCGTCGGGCGCGCGCCGTGAAACACGCACGAAACCTGATAGCTACAAGCAATCAATGATTGCTGTATAGCATCATGGGCATCCCCCGCTCCCGACGTGAGGTGCCCGCATGACTCCCCCCTCCGCACCGACGCTCCGCGACGGCGTCACGCGATTCCTCGCCGACGACCCCGGCCGACTGCTGATCGGCGGATCGTGGCAGGCCGCGGCATCCGGTACGACATTCGACACGTTCGATCCGGCAACGGGCCAGGTGCTGGCATCCGTCGCCCGTGGCGAAGCCGCCGACGTCGCGCAGGCCGTCGCCGCCGCACGCGACGCACTGCACCGCCCCGACTGGCGCGGGATGAGCCCCGCCGATCGCGGCGCGATGCTGTGGCGCATCGCCGACCTGATGCAGGAGCACCTCGACGACCTCGCCGAGCTCGAAACTCTCGACCAGGGCAAGAACCTGCGCACCTCGCGTTTCGGCGAGGTGCCGGCCGCCATCAACCAGTTCCGCTACTACGCCGGCTGGCCCACCAAGATCTTCGGGCAGACCATCCCCACGTCGATCTCGCGCACTCCCGCCGGCAGGGAGCTGTTCGCCTACACGCGTCGCGAACCCGTCGGTGTCGTCGGGGCGATCGTGCCGTGGAACTCGCCGCTGATCATGACCGCGATGAAACTCGCGCCGGCGCTGGCCGCCGGCTGCACCATCGTGCTCAAGCCCGCCGAGAACACCCCGCTGACCGCCGCGTTCCTTGGACGCCTCCTGCAGCGCGCCGGAGTCCCCGACGGCGTCGTCAACATCGTCAGCGGCTACGGCGCCGAAGCCGGACAGGCGCTCGTCGAGCATCCGGATGTGGCGAAGATCGCCTTCACCGGATCCACCACCGTCGGCAAGCGGCTCGTGCAGACCGCATCCACCGATCTCACCCGCCTCACCCTCGAGCTCGGCGGCAAGTCGCCCTCGCTGATCCTGCCCGACGCCGACATCGACGCCGCGATCGACGGCGTCTCACGCGGCATCTTCGACAACGGCGGCCAGGTGTGCGTCGCGAGCGCGCGCGTCTATGCGCACCGCGACGTCTACGACCGGGTCGTCGAGGGGATGGCCGCCGCCGGCGAGAAGCTGCGCCTCGGCCACGGACTCGACCCCGAAGCCGACCTCGGCCCGCTCGTGAGCACCCCGCAGGCCGAGCGCGTCGCCTCCCTCGTCGACGCCGGCGCGGCCGACGGGGCGCGCGTCGTCACCGGCGGCAAACGCGACGGCACCTTCTACACCCCGACCGTGCTCACCGACGTTCGTGCCGACATGCCGCTCATGCGCGAGGAGATCTTCGGGCCCGTCGCCGTGGTCACCCCGTTCGACGAGATCGACGACGTCGTCGCGTGGGCGAACGACTCCCGCTACGGCCTCGCCGCGAGCGTCTGGACCGAGGGTCTCAGCAACGGCCACCGCGTCGCCGCCCGGCTCGAGGCGGGGACCGTGTGGGTCAACTGCCACTCCTTTCTCGGACCCGAGCTCCCCAAGGGCGGCCACAAGGAGTCCGGCTGGGGCACCGAGAACGGCCCGCAGGGGCTGGAGAACTACCTGGAGACCAAGACCGTGGCGATGGTGATCTGACGATGAGCGACACGACCAAGCCGATCCTGCTGGGTGCGTTCGAGATGATGAACCCCAGCAACGGCATGCCCACCTGGACCGACCCTCGCGGCCGCGGCGACGACTGGGATCGCCTCGACTACTGGGTCGACCTGGCGACCATGCTCGACGAGTCGGGATTCGACTTCCTCTTCTTCGCCGACACCTACGGCTACGCCACGCTCGAGGGGAGGATGCCCCACGAGGTCGCCGCCCACGGCATCCAGTTCCCCGCCCTCGACCCGATGCTCGCGATTCCGGCGCTCGCCCGGGCGACCGAGAACCTCGGGTTCGTCGTCACTTCGCCCACGACGGTCGAGAAGCCCTACGCCACCGCGCGCCGGTTCGCCACGCTCGACCGGTTCACCGGCGGACGCATCGGCTGGAACATCGTCACCGGCAGCTCGCAGGCCACCACCGACGAGCTGTTCGGCGTGACGCAGAAGCTCACTCACGACCAGCGGTACGACGCCGCCGACGACTTCCTCGACACGTGTCTGCGGTTCTGGGAGCACAGCTGGGACGACGACGCCGAACTGCGCGACCGCGCGCGGCGCCTGTACGCCGACCCGGAGAAGCTGCACCGCGTCGAGGTCGACGGCGAGTACCAGCGCTCGCACGGCATCTTCGCCGTGCCGCCCACGCCGCAGCGCACGCCCGTGCTCTTCCAGGCCGGCACTTCCGACCGCGGCCGGGCCTATGCGGCGCGCAACGCCGAGGCGGTGTTCATCCAGGGCCAGTCGATCGCCTCTGCCGCCGCGCACGTTGCCGACATCCGCGCGAAGGCCGAGACACACGGCCGCGACGGCGCCGAGGTGAAGGTCGTCAGCGGCATGACCGTGACCGTCGCACCGACCACCGAAGAGGCACACGCTCTGCGCGCCGAGTACGAGGCACTCCTCGGCCTCGACGACGCCGCGGTCATGTTCGCCGGGATCACCGGAATCGACCTCACGGGCGTCGACCCCGACACCCGGCTGGTCGACCTGCGCACCGACTACGGACAGACGCTCGTCGACCGCTATGCCAAGAACGACCCGGATGTGCGGGTGCGCGGCGTGCTCGACCAGTTCCGCACCAAGGCGATCCGCGGGTTTCAGATCACCGGAAACCCGCAGAAGGTCGCCGACGAGATCGAGGCGATCATCGACGGATCCGGCATCGACGGCCTCATGCTCGAGCCGACCTTCGGCGGCCCCGACTCCTACCGCGCGTTCATCGACCTGGTGCTGCCGATCCTCGTCGACCGCGGACGCGCGAGCGCCCCGGCGCCCACGCTGCGCGAACGCTTCACCGGCCGCCCGCGGCTTTCGCCCAGCCACCGCGCCCATCGGCTGACGGCGAGCGCCGCATCCACCCCCGTGCCCGCCTGATCCGTGCTCGCCTCGCACGACGTCCACCCCCCTTTGCCCCTTGACCCCCGCCCCCGAGACCCCTGCTCCGCCCGACTCCCTTCGCCCCTTGACCCCGTCCACGAGACCCCGCCCTCGACCCGGTCCCCGAGACCCCTGCTCCGCAGTCACAAACTGCGGGTTCCTCCCCGCTACGGCCGCACAACATGACTGCGGAGCAGGTTGCACCCCCGCTCCGCAGTCACGAATTGCGGATGTGCCGCCGCAGCACCCGCACAACGTGACTGCGGAACGGAGCGGGACACCCGCGACCGCACCCCACGAGTAACGCCAGAGAGAAGAGACCGAATGAAAGCCGAAGCCGTCGAGGCGGTGATCCGGGGCCTCAAACGCGCCGGGGTCAGCGTCGCCACT
>NZ_DEPK01000008.1:0-3168 GCF_002358725.1 Microbacterium sp. UBA3394 | reverse complement strand
GAGGAACTGGAGGTTCGTGCGCATGGTGCGGAACGACTCCGCGCGCGGGCTGAGCGGATCGGCGTGCACGATGAGCGGACGCTCCTTCGCCTTCGGGTCGAAGGCGATGGCGCCGATCAGGGGCGTGTCGGTGACCAGCTCGACGTCGCGCGGCGTGCGGATGCGCGTGTCGACGACCGAGCGCAGCACCGCGACACCGACGCCGATGGCCAGGCCCACCAGCGCGCCGAGCGCGAGGTTCAGCGGCACGTTGGGGCTCGAGGGGCTGAGCGGCGGGATGGCGTCTTCGACGCGCGTGAGGCGCACCGGGCTCGTCTCGGCGCCGGTGGTGTTCTCGATCGACTCGACCGCCGACGACAGGCTCGCGCCGAGCGCGTTGGCGATGTTCGCCGCCTGAACCGGGTCGGGATCGGTGACGGTGATCGTCACCAGCTGCGTGTTGAGCGGGTTCGAGGCGGCGACCTTCGATGACAGGGAGTCCGACGTGACACCGAGGCCGAGCTCCGCGATCACGGGGTTCGTGACGATGGGCTTGGTGACCAGCTCGGCGTAGGTGGTCATGCGGGACTGCGTGAAGTTCGCGCCCTGCTGCAGCTCAGACACGCTGAATCCCGACTGCGTCGACACGAAGACCGTGCTGGAGGCCTCGTACTGCGGTTCGCGGGTGAGGGAGTACGCGGCGGCGGTGCCGACGCCCAGGAGCGTCGCGATCACGATGATCAGCCAGTTCTTGCGCAGAATGCGGATGTAATCGGTGAGCTCCATACTGGCGCCAATCCTGCCATAGCCGGTGTTACAGCCGATGACGCGGCGTGAGTCGATTCATGACGGGCCGACCAGCCGCACGACGCGCACGACGGCGTCGATCGCCGGAACGAGCTGTGCCGCCGACCGCTGGTACACGCTCCACTCCTGCCGGTACGGGTCGACGACGTCGTCGTCGTTCGGGTCGGGCGGTGGGGGCGTGAGGCCGCGCCGCGCCGACAGCACCTCGGCCGCGGCCCGCAGCCGCTGGCCGGCGTCGGCGCCTGCGGCCCCAGCGGCGGCGAGCAGGTCGTCGTCGGAGGTGACGGCGGAGAGACGGGCAAATTCGCGCGCGGTGAAGGTGTGACGCAGCCGTGAGGGGGCGAGCTCGGCGATCTCGCGGCGGTGCTCGCGGGTCATCGTGATGATGAGGTCGGGGGAGGCGAGGTGCGACTCGTGAAGGAACCGCGACCGGTGCGCCGCCGACACCTCCGCCGGCACTCCGAGGTGCTGGGCGAGATATGCGGCCTCCCGCGTCATCTCGGCGGCGGGCAGTCCCCGCGTGCCGGCGCTGGTCACCGTGGCGCCGGCCAGACGCGTCTGCAGCAGCTGCGCCGCGAGCGGGGAACGACAGATGTTGCCCGTGCAGACGGTGATGAGCTCGACCAACCCAGTCTCCTCGCGTACCTCAGGCCCGGGCGGCCCCGGTAGCGTGTTCGCGTGCCCGCCCACTCTAGCGACGACACCGCGTCGACCGCCGCGCTCATCGAGGACCTCCCGGCTCCCGACGGAGAGTCGACGCGGCGGAGTCGTTCGCGCCGCCGCGAGCGTCGCACCGACTGGCGGCTCGGAGGACGAACGGTCCGCCGGTGGCGGGAGTGGGTCCTCGCCGTCGCGCTCGCCGGCCTCGGTGTCGGCGTGCTCGCGGCGACCGCCGCATCCCTTCTCTGGCCGACGGCGTGGGGGTCGGCGGCGGCCATGGCGCTGCTGTGGCTCGGCATGCTCGCGCCGGTCGTGTTCGCACTCAGTCGATCGCGCCCCGTCGGCCTGCTGCGCCTGCGCGCCGTCGATCTGCTCTTCGGTGTGGCGCTCGGGATGATGCTGCGGCTGTTACAGGGATGGCTCGCCGCCGCGACCGGCGGCGACGAGGCCTTCCCCCAGCTGGAACGGCTCGGCGGGC
The DNA here is from genome assembly GCF_002358725.1 of Microbacterium sp. UBA3394. NCBI lineage: Bacteria > Bacillati > Actinomycetota > Actinomycetes > Micrococcales > Microbacteriaceae > Microbacterium > Microbacterium sp. UBA3394. The sequence continues at coordinate 1,244 of NZ_DEPK01000008.1, read as the reverse complement.
AGCTGCCGGTCGGGTGGGTGTTCACCGACGTCGTCGCGCCGGTCGTCGTCGCCCCGGTCGTGGAGGAGTTCTTCTTCCGTGCGGTCGTGCTCGTCGCGCTCTACACGGTGCTTCGTCGCCCGTGCGGGAAAGCTGTCGCGGGGATCGCCGCGGTGCTGTTCTCGAGCGGGCTGTTCGTCGTGGTGCACGGGCTGCTCGGCGAGCTCGCCGTCGACCAGGTGGTATCGATCGGGCTGCTCGGACTCGTGTGCGGCGCTCTCGTGATGCTGACCGGACGCATCTGGGCCGCCGTGCTCACCCACGCGGTCTTCAACGCGATGTGGGTGGCGCTGGCCCTCGCGGGCACGGCGCTGACCTGAATCCGCGGCGGTTGCCGATCCACCGTCGGCACATTCGTTTACAGGACGTTTACGCAGCGAGTTTGGTCAGCGAGTTCCCAGGCTCTAGCCTTGAGGTACATGAGGGGGTAGCCTCTCGTATACACAGCAGTCACACAGGTAACTTCAGCCACTCGTCTGGCGGGGGTCTGCAGGCCGCTTCCTCGAGAATATTGCCGCCACTCGGAACTGTTGGGAGTCCCGTGTTCAAAAAGTCTTTCGCTGCGCTCGCTATCGCCGGCGCGCTCGTCCTCGGTGGTTCAGCCGCCGCAACCGCCTACACCCCGTCGGGTGGGGCCGTCTCCGACCCGGTCATCGCGCCGGGTCAGTCGACCATCATCACCTTCACGGGCCTCGAAGGCTACGAGTCGGTCATCTTCACCGTCACCGGCCCCTCGGGCGCGTCCCTCACCTCGATCGCGTACGCCGCGTCGGGTGACACCGTCTACACGGTCGAGAAGGAGGTCGTCGACGGTTCCGCTTCGGCCACTTTCACCGGTGGTGGCGCCGGCACCTACGAGGTCGTCCTCACCGACACCGACGGCAACGTCATCGCGACCACGGAGATCACCGTGACCGCCGACAGCGACTCGGACTCCGACTCGGGTGAGCTGCCGGCCACCGGTGGCGACGTCCCGATGGGCGCCATCTGGCTCGGTATCGGCGCCGTCGGCCTCGGCGGCATCGCCGTGACCGCTGCGGCTGCTCGCCGCCGCGCCTCGCAGAACAGCTGACGCTCGCTTCGAGCGACACCATGACGGAAGTCCCGGGTTCACGCCCGGGACTTCCGTCATTTCGCTTTGACCGCCCGTGGTCGGCGCTCGGGATCGCCGGCGCGGGGTTGATCGCGACGGTGATCGTGATCGC
>NZ_DEPK01000041.1:6965-11298 GCF_002358725.1 Microbacterium sp. UBA3394 | reverse complement strand
ATCGCCAGCGCGTTGACGAAGCCGACCATGACGCTGCGGGGGATGAAGCGCATGAGCTTGGCGACGCCCACCGCGCCGAGGACGACCTGGAAGACGCCGGCGAGGATCACGGTCGCGAGGAAGTAGTCCATGCCGTACTCGCGGGCGACCGGGGCGATCACGAGGGCGACGGCGCCGGTCGCGGCGGTGATCATCGCGGGTCGACCGCCGAGGAACGCGATGGCGACGGCCATCACGAACGACGAGAACAGCCCCACGCGCGGGTCGACCCCGGCGATGATCGAGAACGAGATCGCCTCGGGGATCAGGGCGAGGGCGACGACGAGCCCGGCGAGCACCTCCCTGGTGAGGATGCGCGGACTGCGCAGCGCCTCGAGCACGGAAGGGCGAGGTCGGTATCGGTCGGGCGCGGTGGCGCGCGCAGCGGTGGCCATGGGATCTCCGGAGAAGGCAGGGGAGGCTCGAGCGAGCCGGGCGGGGCGCGCGCGGAAGGTGCGACGCGGCGTGGTCCCGGTCACCCAGGGTACGGGACGCGCCTGGACGCGCGCGTGCGGGGACCCGTCAGCGCACGCCCTTCATGAGCGCCAGCACCGGCTTGACCGACGCGATCATCGCGATGCCGATGACGATCGCGATGCCGCCGAGGATCGAGAAGTACGGCACCTGGTCCTCGGGGGTGTAGAACTCCGCGGCCCATCCGGCGATCGTCGTGCCGAGCGCGACCGAGAGGAAGAACAGCGCCACCATCTGCGCGTGGAACGCCGTGGGCGCGAGCTTGGTGGTCACCGACAGGCCGACCGGCGACAGCAGCAGCTCGGCGACCGTGAACACGAACAGGATGCCGACGATCGCCAGCAGCGGTGTGGAGTTCGGGGCGCCGCCGGCCCACGGGAGGAACAGCAGGAAGGCCGACCCCATGACGATCGCAGCGAGGCCGAACTTCATCGGCGTCGACGGGGCGCGGTTGCCGAGCTTGGTCCACAGTGCGGCGAAGACGCCGGAGAGCACGATGATGAAGATCGGATTGATCGACTGCACCCACGACACCGGCATCTCCCACCCGAAGATCGAGCGGTCCAGCTGCTTGTCGGAGTAGATCGTCAGCACCGTGAACTGCTGCTGGTACAGCGACCAGAAGCCCACGCTCACGATGAACAGGGGGATGAAGCCGAGCACGCGCGAGCGTTCGATCGCGGTGATCCGGTTCGACCCGAGGATCACGACGAAGTAGGACACCGCCGCCACGACGGTGATGAGGATCACGACCAGATCGAGGTTGCCCGGGGTGATGACCCCCAGCAGCACGAGGGCTGCGAGCGCCACGGCGGCGCCGACGGTGATGCCGATCCACATCGCGTAGCGGCTGTGCGGCAGCGGGTTCGGCACGACACGTGCCGCATCCGGCAGGCCCTTGCGGCCGATCGCATACTGCAGCAGCCCGATTCCCATGCCGACGGCGGCGAGGCCGAAGCCCCAGTGGAAGCCCATCGTCGTCTGCAGCAGGCCGGTGAGGATGGGGCCGAAGAAGGCGCCGAGGTTGATGCCGAGGTAGAACAGCGAGAAGCCGGCGTCGCGGCGCGGGTCGTCGGCGCTGTAGAGGGTGCCTACGACGGCGGTGGCGTTGGCCTTGAGCCCGCCCGAGCCGAAGGCGATGAGCACGAGGCCGACGCCCAGCCCCCAGAAGCCCGGCAGCAGCGCGAGCGCGATGTGCCCGGCCATGATGACCCATGCGCTGTAGAAGAGCACCCGCTCCGAGCCGAGCACGCGGTCGGCCAGCCACGCGCCGACGATGGTGGAGAGGTAGACGGTGCCGCCGTACGCGCCCACGATGCCGGTGGCGACGGCCTCGTTCATGCCCAGGCCGCCCTCGGCGACCGAGTAGTACATGTAGATCAGCAGGATGCCCTGCATGCCGTAGAAGCTGAAGCGCTCCCACATCTCCACGCCGAACACGTGGGCGAGCGCGCGCGGCTGTCCGAAGAAGCGCGTGTCGGCGTCGCCGGGGGCGTTCGCGAAGACACTCGCCGCAGCAGTGCCGCTGCTCGCGGCGGTGGCGCCGTCGGGGGGACCTACCGGGACCTCGTCGGGGCCGGATCCGCTGTCGTTGCGCATTCGTTCACGGTATCGACACCGGCCCGGCTCCGACAGATCCTTCCGCGACCGTGTCGGGCAGTCGTGCGAGGAAGCCCTCCGCGACGGCATCGAGCCACGCGCCGACGGAGGCGACGGCCTCATCGGTGTCGGGATACCGGCATCGCAGGTGCAGGCCGCGTCGGTTCACGACGAACCACACCATGACGTCGTCGCTCGCGGCGACCGCGGAGACGTACTGCGCGTCGAGGCTGTCGTCGAGCTCGACCGGCAGGCGCCGGGTGTCCAGCCACGACAGGGCGAACATGCCGCGCGGCACCTTCATGCCGCCGTAGGGCTCCAGGATCGGGGCGAGGGGATGCGACCCCAAGGTGATGGCCTCTTTGACCGATGCCGCGCACGCCGCGGGAGCGTCGTCGACGCATTCGAGCACCGAGTTGGTGATGAACCAGCCCGAGGAGTCGTGCCAGCGCGGCTCGTGCCGGCTGTGCACGGGGAACACCGCCCGGAGCGGAGCGTCCGCCACGCGGCGGGTCACCTCGGTCAGGGCCGACATCGCCAGCCCGATCGTGGACGTGCCCGCCGCCTTGGCCGCGCCGGTGAACGCGTCGTAGTCGATCGCATCCAGCACCTCGCGCACCTCGACGACCGGGAGCGCACCGGGCGCCGGGTCGCCGACCGGGAGGGGGAAGCGCGGCATCTCGCCCCCGCACACCTCGAGGATCTCCGCCCATCGGGCCGCGACATCGTCGGGTGCCGGGCCGCGATCCTCCAGCGCGGCGGTGTGCGCGGCGAACGGCGGGGCGTCCGGGAGGTCGTCGGCACCGGCCTGCCCGGCAGCCGCGTCGAGGTAGGCGATGACATCCCGCGCCACCACCACGAGCGACCACATGTCGACGTGGGCGTGGTCGGCGCCGAGAACGACGCACGGGCGCGGATCGTCGGCGGCGGCATCCGGTTCGATCACGCACAGGCGGTGGGATGGCGCCGCGAGCGGGCGGCAGGCGAGGTCGAACACCTCGCGCACGACTTCGCGGGTCGCGATCCCCTCGGAAACGTGATGCTCCTCCCAGACGCCGTCGCCCAGCGTGATCTCGTGCAGCGTGGGCTCGCCGGCGTCGTCGAGGCCGAACACCGTGCGGAAGGTGCCGTGCCGGTCGACCGCGCGCTCCCACGCGGCCGCGAGCGCATCGCGCGTGGTGCCCGGCGGCAGGCGCAGCGCGATCGACATCCAGGATCCCGGCCGGTCGCCGGCGCCGACGTGACGGCCCTGATCGAACGACACCGGCAGAGCGCGGCCGCGGGGACCGACCGGGCGCAGGGCGTAGCTGTGCACCGCTCCGGGCGGAAGCGTTGCCTGCGCGATATTCGTGAGCCGCATCGCCCGTAGTGTAGAGGCCCGGTGTTTCGTTCCCGCGACGGCATGTCACAACCGGCGACGGCGCACCGGAGATGGAGGAACGGTGCCCACTCTCGAGGTTCCGCATGGGGCTGCGCTCGACTACGAGATCACCGGCGAGGCCGGCCCGCTCGTGGTGCAGCTGCACGGCCTGACGTCATCCCGCGACCGTGACGCCCAGCTCGGGCTCGATCTCGCCCGCTCCCTGCGCGGCCACCGCGTGCTGCGCTACGACGCCCGCGGTCACGGCGGATCCACCGGCGACCTCGATCCGAGGTCGTATCAGTGGAACCGCCTCGCGAAGGACCTCCTGGCCCTGCTCGACCACGTCGCGCCGGGAGAGCCCGTGCACGCCGTCGGACCGTCGATGGGATCGGCGACACTGCTGCACGCCGCGAAGAAGCATCCCGAGCGGTTCGCCAGTCTCACCCTGGTCGTACCGCCGACCGCGTGGGAGACCCGGTCGGCGCAGACGCAACTCTACCGCGCGAACGCGGCGCTCATCGAGAAGGAGGGCCTCGGGGTCTTCCACGCCAACCACACCGCGCCCGTGCCCCCGGCGCTGTCGGATGCACCCTCGACGACGCCGACCGTGCCCGAGGACCTGCTTCCCACGGTGCTGCGCGGCGCGGCGAGCACCGACTTCCCGAGCGAGAAGGCGGTGTCGCGCATCACGACGCCGACGCTGATCCTCGCCTGGACGGGGGATGCGGCGCATCCGGTCTCCACCGCGAAGCGCTTGAAGAAGCTGCTGCCCGACGCCCGGCTGGTCATCGCGAGGACGCCCTACGGGATCATGGCCTGGCCGGGCCTGTTCGCCGAGCACGTCACGACGACGGACCC
>NZ_DEPK01000041.1:1909-6617 GCF_002358725.1 Microbacterium sp. UBA3394 | reverse complement strand
GTCGGCCGGACTCGAGATCCGGCCACTGGCGACCGTGGACGACGCGGTCGTCGCTAGTGACGTGCTCGCGCGCGTGTGGGGCGGCGATCGCGCCGCGATGCCGCCGCAGCTGCTGCGCGCGATGGCCCATGCCGGGTCGTACACCGTGGGCATCTGGCGCGAAGCCGAGATGGTCGGCGCCTCGGTGGCTTTCTTCGGAGCACCCCCCGAGCGCACGATGCACTCCCACATCACCGGCGTTCTGCCGGAGCACCAGGGGCGGGGCGTCGGCCGGCTGCTGAAGCAGCACCAGCGCGAATGGGCGCTCGCCCGCGATGTCGGCACGATCACCTGGACCTTCGATCCGCTCGTGCGCCGCAACGCCCATTTCAACTTCCGAGTTCTCGGCGTGCGCGCCGTCGAGTACCTGGTGAACCACTACGGCGCGATGGATGACGGCGTCAACCGCGGCGACGAGACGGACCGCATCCTCGTCGCGTGGGCGATCGCCTCGGCTCCCGCCCTCACTCCGCCCGATGACCGGGTCGCCGCCGCCGTGGAGGTGCCCGCCGACATCGAGACGCTCCGCCGCAGCGACCCCATGGCCGCGAGCGCCTGGCGTCTCCGGGTGCGCGAGCAGCTGCTGGCGCATCTGGCCGACGGGCTCGTCATCGGCGGATTCGACGACGCCCGCGGCTACCTCCTCGTGCGTCCTTGACCGGCACGCGCCCGGCTGGCGGGGCGAGGGGCCGGGTCAGTCTTCTTCCGGGATCTGCGGGCCCCCGGGCCGCACCTCGGCGTCGTCGCGCACGTCGATTCGCGTGATGCCGTCGTGCTCGGTGACGTCGATCCGCGGAGCCGCGTCGTCTTCCGTGGCCGCCGGCGCCGACGTCAGCTGGTCGTGCCGCTTCTCCTCGGGGGTCATCTCGTCCGCTCCCGACATCAGATCCTCCATTCGTCGCTGTTCAGGTGGGAGCCGGCCTGCGGTCCCATCTGAAGCATCCCACCGTCGACCACCCAGCTCGCGCCCGTCACATAGCTCGAGGCCGGCGAGGCGAGGAAGGCGACCACCGCGGCGACCTCCTCGGGCGCACCCGGCCGAGCCAGCGGAATGCCGGCACGGTGGGTCTGCTCGGCGTCGCCGGCCTCCATGTCGTTGATCGGCGTGGCGATCTCGCCGGGTGCGACGGCGTTCGCGGTGATCCCGTGCGCACCGAGCTCCTGCGCCATGACCTTCAGCAGGCCGCCGAGGCCGTGCTTGGCGGCGACATACGGGGCCGACTCCACGCGCGGCTGATGCTCGTGCACGCTCGTGACGGCGATGAGACGGCCGCCGGTGCGCTGCGTCGCCATCCTCCGGGCAGCCGCCTGCAGGGCGAGGAACGCTCCGTCGAGGTTGAGTGACACGATGCTGCGCCACGTCGACCGGTCGAGATCGAGGAACGGACCCCCGTTGCCGCCGCCGGAGTTGTTCACGAAGACGTCGAGGCCGCCGAGCTCGTCGGCCATGCTGTCGATGTCGGCTTCCACCCGGTCGAGATCGGTCGCGTCGAACTGCCGCACATGCGCGCGGCGGCCGCGATCCCGCACGCCCTGCGCGGTCTCCTCCGCACCGTCCTGGTCGCTGTGCCAGGTCACGACGACGTCGAGACCCGCGTCGGCGAGCGCGAGCGCCGTGGCCGCGCCGATGCCCGAGTCCGAGCCGGTCACGATCGCGCGTCGAGGATGGAATGTCGTCTGCATGATGCCGACGCTACGACCCGAGTCCGACGCGGGAGAGGGGCTTTACAGGCTTCCTGCCTGGCGTTAGACGCCGAACGCTCGGCGACCGTGCGCGGTACCTCGCTAACGTGGGGGGATGTCGGTCACCCGCCCCGCAGCATCCATCGACCTCGACGGATTCGAACTGCGTGTGCTGCACATCCCGCTCGTCTCGCCGTTCACGACGTCGTTCGGCACCGAGACGGTTCGCGAGGTGATCGTCGTGCGAGCTCTCGCCGACGGGCTCGAGGGATGGGGTGAGATCGTCACGCAGCAGGCGCCGCTGTACTCGAGCGAGTACACCCAGGGCGCGTGGGACGTCACCACGCGCTTCCTCATCCCGGCGCTGCTGGCCGAGCGAACCATCGCGCCGGAGCGGGTCGCGAGCGTGCTCGAGCCCTTCGTCGGGCACCGGATGGCCAAGGCGGGGCTCGAGCTCGCCGTGCTCGACGCCGCCCTGCGCGGGGAGGGGCGTTCCTTCGGGTCCTACGCCGGTGCGGTCGCCGACCGGGTGCCCTCCGGGGTGTCGGTCGGCATTCAGCGCGATCCCGCCGCCCTCGTCGAGACCGTGCGCGGATACCTCGACGACGGCTACGTGCGCATCAAGATCAAGATCAAACCCGGTCGCGACATCGACGACACCGCCGCGGTGCGCGAGGCGTTCGGCTCGATCCCCCTGCAGGTCGATGCCAACTCGGCCTACACCCTGGCCGACACGGGCACCCTCGCGCAGCTCGACCGGTTCGATCTGCTGCTCATCGAGCAGCCGCTGCAGGAGGACGACCTGGTGGACCACGCCACCCTCGCCGGCAGCCTGTCGACGCCGGTCTGCCTCGACGAGTCGATCACCTCGCGCAAGGCCGCCGCGGACGCGCTCGCGCTCGGGTCGGCCGCGATCGTGAACATCAAGGCCGGGCGCGTGGGCGGCTATCTCGAGGCGATCGCCATCCACGACCTGTGCCGCGACGCCGACGTGCCGGTGTGGTGCGGCGGCATGCTCGAGACCGGCATCGGCAGGGCGGCGAACGCCGCGCTCGCCGCTCTGCCGGGCTTCACCCTTCCCGGCGACGTCTCCGCCGCTGACCGGTTCTACGCCCGCGACATCGTGACCGAACCCGCCGTGCTCGACGACGGGCACGTGCGCGTGCCGACCGGACCGGGCCTCGGTGTCGACATCGACCCCGATGCTCTCGACGCGTTCACCGTCGAGAAGGCCGTCATCCGCCCCTGACCCGGGCCCGAGCGGCGATCCTCTTCTCGCCGCTTCGAGAGGATTTCCCTCCCCGAGAGGACGAATTCGCGAGCGGGATCCTCTGGAACGGCGATGTCCTCCCGAGGAGGGTGCGGCGGGCGTAGCGTGAGCGCATGCGAGGGCGGCGCGGATGCGTGTGAGGCGACGTGCGCTGGTCGCGGCGGTCGCGCTCGCCGTGCTGACAGGGTGCGCCGGCGGCCCGACGGGCGAACCCGGCGGGAGCGGCGAGCCGGAGCTGCGGGCTGCCCTGATCCAGCTGCGCGCGGACGTGGCGGAGCGGCACGCGCAGGTGCGGGTGGAGAACCTCTCCGGGGCGGCCGTGCGGATCGGTGACGTCGCGGTCGTCGATCCGCGGTTCGTTGCGGATGCGGTCCGGCTCGTGGACCGGGAGAGCACGGTTCCCGCCGGCGGATCCATCGACATCCGGGTGCAGCTGCCCGCGGTCGCGTGCGATATCGCATCGAGTGCTGGTCCGACGGTGCGCCTCGAGCTCATCGCCGACGGCACCTCTCGCACCGTTGCTCTTCCGATCGCGGATCCGCTCGGGTTTGCCGGTCCCCTCCACGAGCGGGAGTGCCGGGCCGAGGCGCTCGCCGCCGCGGCCGACATCGCCTTCACGGGGTTCTCGCCGTCACCCTCGGGCGAACCGGCGCTGCTGCGCATGGAGATCGTTCCGGTGGGCGACGGCGATGCGGAGGTGACCGCGGTCCAGCAGACCAACCTGCTCACCTTCGGCGACGCCACCGTCGACGGCGTGCTCCCCATCGGGGTGCTCGTGCAGCCGGGGAAGGAACCCACGACACTCGACCTGCCGGTGGTCCCCACCCGCTGCGACGCTCATGCGGTGCAAGAGGACAAACGCGGCACGATCTTCGATGTGCGGGTCTCGGTGGCAGGGGAGTCCGGCGAGGTCGAGCTCTTCGTCGGCGACGCGCTGCGCGGCCGCATCCTCACGTGGGTCGCCGACTGGTGCGGGTTCGGCGGCGGCTGACCCCGCCGGCGGCCGTGAGCGGCGTGAACAACACAGGAGATTCGCGGGCCGGCCGGCGCGTCAGGCGCCGTGACGCGCCCATGCCGCGCGGATCTCCTGTGTTGTCGACGGCGAAGGTGTCAGAGCTCGCCGCGGTCGCGGGCCTCGCGCCGTGTCAGCGGCTCGTCACCGGCCGGCTCGCCGCCGTCCACCGGCTCCTCGCCGTCGGGCCAGGGGGCGTGGTGGGCGCGCTCGAGCTTGGCGCCCTCGACGTCGACGTTCGGGATGATCCGGTCGAGCCATCGGGGCAGCCACCAGGCCGAGCGGCCGAGCAGGTGCATCAGGGCCGGCATGAGCAGCATTCGCACGACGAAGGCGTCGAGCAGCACACCGAAGGCGAGACCGAACCCGATCGAGCGGATCATGGTCGACTCCGCGAAGATGAACCCGCCGAACACCGAGACCATGATCAGGCCCGCCGCCGTGACCACGGCGCGGCCGGCGCGCAGCCCCCGCATCACGGCCAGGCGCGCAGGTGCGCCGTGGACGAACGCCTCCCGCATGCCGGAGGACAGGAACAGCTGGTAGTCCATGGCGAGGCCGAAGAGGATGCCCACGAGCAGCACCGGCAGGAAGCTCAGGATGGGGCCGGTCGCGTGCAGGCCGATGATGTCGGCGCCCCAGCCCCACTGGAACACCGCGACGGTCGCGCCGTAGGTGGCGAACAGCGACAGGATGAACCCGCC
>NZ_DEPK01000041.1:0-1529 GCF_002358725.1 Microbacterium sp. UBA3394 | reverse complement strand
AGTCCGACGACGACCGCGATGTACAGCGGCAGCACCGCGGCGAGGTTCTCGGAGATGTCGATGTTGATGGCGGCCTGGCCGGCCACGCCGAGCGCGTATTCGCCGTCGACGGGAGGCAGGGCGCGCAGGTTGCGCACGAGCTCCTCGGTCGACACCGAGCTCGGCCCGTCTTCGGGCACCACCTGGAACGCCGCGAGGGTGCCGTCATCCGATACGGCGATCGGTGCGACGGCGACGACGCCGTCGAGGTCGGACAGGGCGGTGGCGATGTCGAGCTGCGCCTGCAGCTCGGCCGTCTCGTCGAGGTCACCGGGCAGCGTCGCCGACACGAGCAGCGTGCCGTTGACGCCGGCGCCGAACGCCTCCTCGGTGAGCGTGTACGCCTGGTAGGCGTACGACTCTTCGGGCTCGCTCGAGCCGTCGGGCAGCCCGACGCGCATCGACAGGGCCGGGATGGCGATCACCAGCAGCGCGATGATCGCACCGGCCGCCGTGAGCACGGCTCGCCACGTGCCCATGGGGGCGGCCGCGGAATCCTCGTGGTGGACGGAGCCGACCTTCGCCCGGGCACGACGGTTCAGCACGCGGGGACCGATGAGCCCCAGCAGCGCGGGCGTCAGGGTGACGGCGATCAGCACGGCGATGAGCACCGCGAACGCGCCGACGGTTCCCATGAGCCCGAGGAAGGGGATGCCGGTGATGTTCAGCGCCAGCAGCGCGATGATGACGGTGGAGCCGGCGAAGGTGACCGCGTTTCCGGCGGTGCCGTTGGCGAGTCCGATGGATTCGCGCATCTCCGCGCCCTCGAGCAGCTGCTTGCGGTGGCGGTTGATGATGAACAGCGAGTAGTCGATGCCGACCGCCAGCCCGAGCATGATGCCGAGCACCGGCGTGACGCTCGACATGTCCAGCACGCCCGACAGTGACAGCGCGGCGAGCACCGCGATGCCCACGCCGACGAGAGCGGTGACGATGGGCAGCGCCGCGGCGATGACCGTGCCGAGCATGACCAGCAGCACGACCGCGGCGATCGCGAGGCCCGCGATCTCCCCGACGCCGATCAGGTTCGGAACCGACTGGGCGAGGGTCGACGAGAAGGCGTACTCGACGCCGTCGATCGGATTCGCCTCGACGTAGGAGATCACGGCCTCCTTCGACGCGGCGTCGAGCTCCAGCAGCGGCACGTCGAACGAGACGTTCACCAGCGCCGTCGCGCCGTCCTCGGACACGACGCGGATGCCGTCCGAGAGCGCGAGCAGATCGGCGCCGAGCTCGAGCTGCTCCGCGCCCTCGACGAGATCGGCGCGACCTTCGTCGAGCTCGGCCTGCTGCGCGGCGATCTCCTCGCGGGCCGCGTCGAGCTGCTCCTGCTGGGCATCGAGCTCGGCCTGCTGAGCATCGAGCGCGGCGAGCTGCTCGGCGGGTGCGCCGGCGGCTTCGGCCTGTTCGCGTGCGGCGTCGAGCTGCTCCTGGCCGGCGTCGAGCTGCTCTTGCCCGGCTTCGACGTCGTCGAGCGCGGCATCCAGCTG
>NZ_DEPK01000188.1:0-27216 GCF_002358725.1 Microbacterium sp. UBA3394 | reverse complement strand
CCCGTCTCGCTCGTGGTGGGTGCGCCAGTACTACCGGGTCTGGGCGCTCACCGACTACCGGGCGAGCGGGCATGTCGGCTCCGGCGTCTACATGCTGTCCGCGGCGGGGCGAGACCGCTTCGACCGCTTTCCGGATGTGATCGCCGACGACCTCTTCATCCAGCGGCTGTTCGCTCCGGAGGAGCGCCTGACGCCGCGCGACCTCGATTTCTGCGTCGACGCACCCGCGACGGTGGGCGCTCTCGTCGGCCGGAACACCCGGATCGCCGCGGGCAACCGCCAGCTCGCCGAAAGGTTCCCCCATCTCGCGCCGCCGGCGGGGTCGACCGGCGCGAGGGCACTCGTGGGTCGTGTCTGGCGGCGACCCGGCCTGTGGATCGGCTTCGCCGTGTACGCCGGCGTCTACCTGACAGCGCACCGACGGGCGCGACGGCTCCTCGCCCGTCGTGCCGACATCGCCTGGACGCGGGATGACACCACGCGCGTGGGTGCGGCATGAGCACGGCGAACCTCGCGCAGAAGGCCAGCCGGGGCATCCTGCTGACGATGGGTGGCCTGTGGGGTCGCGCCGGACTCCAGATGATCTCGACGATCGTGCTGGCGCGGCTCCTCACCCCGGCGGACTTCGGTCTGATCGCGATGGTCGGCGCCGTGATGGGGATCGCGGAGCTCGTGCGCGATTTCGGCATGACCGGCGCGATCATCCAAGCGCAGAACCTCAGCGAACGCGTGTGGCGGAGCCTGCTGTGGCTGTCCGCGGCGATCGGGATGGTGCTCTCCGGCATCGTCGCACTGTGCGCACCCCTGATCGCGGCGCTCTACAACGAGCCGCGGCTCGTGCAGATCACCCTGCTGATGGCGCCCGGCGTCTTCCTCAGCGGGCTCGTGATGCCCCTGCAGGCGCGGGCGACCAAGGAGCTGCGCTTCGGCACGCTCGCCTCGCTCGACGTCTCGACGATGGCGTTCGGCGTTGTCGTCGGCATCGTCACCGCGTTCCTCGGGTGGGGGTTCTGGGCTCTCGTGGCCATGGCCGGTGCCCAGTTCCTCGTGCGCCTGGTCGTGCTGTGGGCGATCGTGCGACCGCGGTTCGGGCCGCCCCGCATCGTCAAGGAGACGTGGCCCCTGCTCGGCACCGGCGGCAGCATCTTCGGGGCTGAGCTGCTCGGCTACGCCGAGAAGAACCTCGATAACGTCATCATCGGTGCGACGCTCGGACCGACCGCCCTCGGTCAGTACTCCCGGGCGTATGCGCTCTTCCTGCTGCCGCTGCAGCAGATGAACGGGCCTCTCGGCCGCGTCGCGCTGCCGGTGCTGAGCACGCTCCGTGAGGAGGGCGAGCGCTATCGCCGCTACATCCGCAGCGCCGCACTGGTGATCGGGTACCTGACGCTCCCGACGTACGCGATCGCCGCGGGTGTCGCGCAGCCCCTCGTGCTGCTGCTGCTCGGTCCGGGCTGGTCGACGGCCGCGACGATCTTCACTCTCCTCGCCATCGCCGGCTTCGCACAGGCGATCGGGCGCCTGCGAACCTGGATCTACATCTCGCTGGGGCACTCGCACCGCCAGTTCGTCTACGACCTCGTCGCCCGGCCGCTCATCATCGCGGGTTACGTGTTCGGCATCTGGTGGGGTGGGCTGAACGGTCTCGTCATCACGTACGGGGTGATGAGCCTGCTGCTGCTCGTTCCCGGATTCGCCTTCGCGATCCGCGGCACCTTCGTGCGCGGCAGTGACATCGTGCTGCCGATCCTCCGGCCGGCCGTCATGGCGATGGTCGCGTTCGTGGCGTCGTACTTCGTGTCGCGCCTGGTGCCGAGCCCCGTGGCGATCCTCGAGATCCTGGTCGGATGCGGGGCCGCGCTCGTGTGCGTCGCCCCGCTGTTCCTGCTCCCGGGCTATCGACGCGACGTCGCGCGCATTCTCGAGTTCGTCAAGCGGGTGCGTGCGCCGAAGACGCCGAAGCAGGAACAGGATGTGGAGGCGATCCTCGAGGAGGAGCTCGAGCCGATGGAGCCCGAGACCTTCGCCGAGGCGGCGGAGAGCGAGCCGCTGCGGCGGGAGCCGGAGGCCCGAGCCCACCACTCGCGACCCGCGGAACCGTCCGCGCCCACGGCGTCATCCACGGCCGGCCTCCTGCGCCGTGACCTGCGCAGCCGCGATCGGTGAGGGTGGTCGCTCACCAGGTCCAGATGCCCGCGAGCGTGGCGTCGTCGTAGTCGGGGATGCCCTGACGCGACATGATGTCGTCGGCGCTCCACGCCGAGACACCCGTGTCGACGTGCCACGCTCCGCTCTGGCTCGGCTGCTGCGAGTCGACGGGTTCGTAGCTGAGGGTGCTGTTCTCGACGACCGTGAAACCCATGCGCCCCACCGCCCCGGCGACGACCGAGTCGGTGAGCCGCACATCGCGGCATCCGCCGGAGAAGGCGTTCGGCGTGCCCTCGTAGTCGCCTGGCTGCAGCGGATAGATGCGCCACGGGAGTTCTTCGCCGAGGATCATGCAGTGCTGGTACTCCGCGCTCACGAGGCGATCGTGCAGCAGCATCGCGGCGTTCGACGAGCCGTAGTCGACGCAGTCGACGCTGAGGAACGGGCCGAACTCTCCGTCGCCGGTTCCCTCCAGCTGCACGGTGTCGCAGTGCGCGTCGCTGTCGGCGGGTTTCACCGACGGTCCGAACACGCACCCGTAGCGGCTGATGTTCGTCATGGGGTACGACTCGGTCGGGCGAATGCCGACGGTGTCTTCGGGGTTCTGCCGGAATCCGAGCACGAGTTCGTAGAAGGCCAGCGCGTCGCCGCCGCGGGTGATGTTGGCCGATGCGAACCGGCTCCAGCCGAGCTGCATGTTCGTGCACTGCGTGAGGGCGAAGCTGCCCGCGCTGACGAAGCCGAACAGCGACAGCCGGGAGCACTGATCGAAGCGGATGCCGACGTCGGCGATCGTGATCGAGCCGAAGCCGTCTCTCGGGCAGATGAGCACGTTCCGGGTCCACTCGGGGTCGCCGTACCCGCCGAGGGCGGGGCGTGCGGATGAGGTGGCGCCGTCTCCCGGGAGGCTTCCGGGTGCGACACGGATGACGGCCCCCTCCGCAACCTGCTGCGGGGTGAGCCGCTGCAGCTGTCGGCCGATGTCGACCCAGTCGCATTCCGCCTCGAGTTCGTGCATCGCGGTGTCTCCGAGCCAGGGCAGCTCGTCCGGATAGTGCGTGCCGTTCGGCCCGAAGGTCGCGCTCGTCCCCGGCCGGCTGCTGCCGGTGGGCGTCGGCGACGGCGGCAGAGGCGTAGGCGTGACCACCACGAGCGGATCCGACGGCGCGCACGCGGTCACGGCGGCACCGACCGCGAGGAGCATGCCACCGGTCAGGAAGGTGCGTCGGTCGAGGTTCCCGGAATCCATCGGCCCCCTCAGCCGCTCACGCGTGCACGGCCGGTGGGCAGCAGCGAGAACGGCGGCGGGGTCGTCACCCGCACGGAGCGCTGCGCCGCCTCGACGATGTCGTCGCGGGTCAGCGCATCCGGAAGCCGCAGGGTGGCCAGTCCGCGCCGATCGAGCTCCCGCGCCACCTGCATCTGGTGCCCGTCGATGTGCTCGTGCTGCTCGGCGCGTCGCGGCAGGAGGATCGGGTGCTTGCCTGCCTCGAGGGCGGTGAGCGCCGCCCCGACGCCGGCATGCGTGAGAACGACGTCGGCGTCTCGGATCGCGGCCTTCAGCTCCGCGTGCGGCACGCCGATGCGGGCATCGATGTCGAGTCCTGCAACATCGGCGTCGCCGGTCTGCCAGAGCACCTCGTCCATGTCGGCCACGAGCGGCACGATCGCCTCGATCATCGCGGTGAAGGGGTATCCCTCCTGCGTTCCGACGGAGACGACGGCCCGTCGCGGCGTCCGCGGTGTCACCTCGCGGGGTCCCGGCTCGTACTCGTCGAAGATCGACCCGCGGTACTGCCACTTCTCGTCGGCCCACGCCGGGTACTGGGTGTAGGTCTTGATGCGCGGCACACGGGCGATGATCTTCCCCGTCATCGACGGTCCGTCGGCGCGCGCGGCGCTCTCGATGTAGTGGGTGGGGATGCCCCGCATCGCCGCCTGCGGCAGGAAGGCGACAGCGGGACTCGACCCGGTGCTCACCGCCTCGACGAAGTGGTGATGGCGGAAGACCGACCCCGACATCGCGACGAGCTTGGCGAAGTTCTTGCCGTCGCGCGGGGCCGTGAACGGCGCATAGATGACGCGACGGCCCTCGAGCAGTGACTCGCTGAGCGCGTTGCGGAAGGTCACCCACACCTGGTTCTCGGGCAGGTAGCCCAGGCGTTCGGCGAATCCGGCGAGTTGGCGCAGATGGCCGCCGCCGGAACAGACGAGCAAGACGTCCCCAGTACTCATTGTGAAACCCCCAGAGTTTCGTGCCCCGACATGGTCGGAGCGGTTGTGATCAGCCGCCCAGGAGCGACAGGATCTCTCGATGTCGCGCCGTCCACGCATTGGCTGCGATGTACGACGCTCTCGCCGGTTCTTCCTGGAGCCCGATTCCCAGTGCGGGATCCAGCAGGTCGACGAAGTCGGATACGGATTCGGCCAGGAGCACTCGGTCTCCGAGGCCGCGGACGGGGCGCAGGTCGGTGGCGAGCACCGGTCTGCCGGCGGCGAGGTATTCGTACACCTTGAGCGGGCTCATGGCCTCGGTCAGCGGCGTGCGGCGGTGGGCGAGAAGTGTCAGCTCCACGTTGCGGAGCACGGCCACGACCTCGTGACGGCGCACTTCACCACGGATGTGGATGTTGGGTCGGCCGCGCAGCGAGCGGATGTACGTCGGGTCGGGCACCGGGCCGATGAGCACGATGTGCAGATCGGGGCGGGCGAGGGCGAGGGTCTCGAGCCCGTCGATGTCGAGGCGGGAGTCGAGGGTGCCGAGGTAGGCCGCGCGGGGGCCCGGGATGCGGGCGAGCCAGTCCGGTGCCGTCGGCTGCGCACCGAGCCATTCCCGCGGCTCGATTCCGTTGGGCACGACCCGGTGCGGCCCCGTCGGCTCGATGCGGTCGATGATCTCCTGCGAGACCGCGGCGACCGCTCGCCCGCTGGCGGCGATGCGGTGATACGCCTCGCGGTATGCCGGCCAGTAGCGGCGTCTCGCGGGGGAGCTGAGCCAGTCGTCGCGGGCGTAGTACAGCGCTCCGCCGGTCCAGTCGAGGTCGGTGAAGCCGCCGACGAGGGGGCTGGCCGTCACGAATGCCGGCTGCTCGAGCTGGGCGGCCGCGGCCGCGCGCCGCACGATGCGCTCGTAGTCCCGGTACACCGCGGCCACGTCATCGACGTGCACCGGGTCTGCGCGCGCGATGCGCATCGGGCTGACGTGGCGGAACTTGTCGGTCTCTCGCGCCCGGTGGCGGATGTCGACGAGCGCGCGCACCCAGCTGGTGATCCACGAGCGGAAGGGGTCGGCGACGAGCACGCGACGCACGTCGGGGCTGTCGATGAGCGTCGACACCAGGCGATCGGGCGGGCGCATCATCCCGCGCTTGTGTGCGTCGGCGTAGGACTCGTACGAGAACGTGAAGACGAAGTCGCGCGCCCGGTGGGACGTGCCGGGCTGGAGGGGAGAGGATGCGGCAAGCGTCACGACAGACTCCTGAGGATTCGTGCGGGAGTTCCGGCGGCGACGGTGCGGTCGGGGATGTCTCGAGTGACGACGCTGTTGGCTCCGATGACACTGCCGGCACCGATGGTGACGCCGGGCATGACGACGCAGTTCTGCCCGAGCCACGCGCCTCGCTTGATTCGCACGGGGGCGACGCGGGAGAGGGGCTGGTCGCGGATGAACGCGTCGGGGTCGTCGAAGCCGTGCGAGTGGTCGGAGATGTAGCAGCCGCGCGCCATCGCGACCCCCTCTTCGATGTCGATGCGCTCCACTCCCGAAATCGAGGTCTGATTCATGCGCACGCGGTCGCCGATGACGATGTTCGGTCCGGGTGCTCGCTGCTCGGGAACGATGAGCCACGACCCGGCGCCGATGAGCACGCGGTCGCCGACGGCCACGTTCGCCACACCGGACAAGCGTGTGGGGAGCAGGATGCGGGATGCGGGTCCGAAACTCGCGAAGCCGCCTGCCGCGAGCTTGCTGAAGACGAGGTCTCTGGTGCGCTGCGCCGTCAGCAGCAGGTCGAGGGCGGTCATCGCGCCGGCTCCGGATCGTCGGCGCTGCTCATCGTCTGGAACTCCTCGACGGCCGGGTCGACGGGC
Organism: Microbacterium sp. UBA3394; assembly: GCF_002358725.1. NCBI lineage: Bacteria > Bacillati > Actinomycetota > Actinomycetes > Micrococcales > Microbacteriaceae > Microbacterium > Microbacterium sp. UBA3394. Next base: position 20,979 of record NZ_DEPK01000188.1, on the reverse strand, counting down.
CGCCCGGCGAGGACGGCGTGGGTGATGGCGACCAGCCGTGCGATGTAGTCGGCCTCCCCGAGACCGCGATGGCGGGGGAGGGAGGTGTCCTCCCGGACACCCTCGCGCGTGAGCACGGCGATCGCGGCGGTGAACGCGTCGAGGTCGCCGCGGGGGACGAGCGTGCTGTGCACGCTGCCGTCGAGGTATTCGTCGATGCCTCCGGCGTCGGTGGCCACCACGGGCACACCCGCGGACAGGGCTTCGATCGCGACGGTGCAGCCGGACGCGTGCCGGTTCTCGTGCAGCGGCAGGGCGACCACGGTCGCCGAGCGGTACAGCGTGCGGAGCAGGTCGGCCTGCCGAAGGCTTCGCACGGTGACGTTGGGGGCCCAGTCGAGGGCGCGCACCTCATCCGACAGGGAGATGACATCGACCGCGACGCCGGGCATCGCGCGGGCGGCACCGGCCATGAGATCCCAGTCACGATGCCGGTCGTTTCCCACGACGACGACGCGGGGCTCGGCACGTTCGGCCGGCTCTCCCGCGTCGGCGAAGTGTGTGCCGAAGGGAACGCGCAGCACCGTACGGCCGGGTGCGAGGCGGTGGGCGTCGTCGCGGTTGACGCGGCTCAGCACCACCTCGACCGCGTGCCGGCGCAGCAGGAGGCGGAAGAAGCGGGTGCGGATGCCGGACAGCTCGGGCCACAGGTCCCACAGCCAGACCGACTGCGCGATGCTCGCGGCTCGGTAGCGGCGTGGTCGCAGCAGCTTGAGGAGGGCGACGGCGAGATGCTCCCGCTCGGTGTGCGTCCACACCGCGTCGGCCCGGGCGATCGCGTCTCGGTTGCGCCACACGTGGATGAAGTCGAACCCGAGCACGCGTTTCGCGGTCATGCGCCACCACCGGGCCGTGGCGCCCTCGATGCGGTCGGTCGACCACTCCAGGTCGAAGGCCGACTCGGCGAGGTGGTATCCGTACGGCGTTCTGTCCGCGACCTCACCGCGCCGATGGCGCTCTTCCCAGGCGTTCGGATTCAGTCCGTACCGAACGATCACCGCAATGCGCGGCCGATCCATATGCGCCTCCCCACTGGCACAAGAAAGCGATGCTTCCCCAAGCAGCATCGCTGGGTTCAGCGTAGACCGCCGAGCGTCGGGGGCACCTGTTCGTCACGTGATCGTTTCATGACGGACACGTGACGGATTTCTGCCCGACCGCAGGTCAGCGCAGCACGGCGTCGAACGCGGCCACGATGATGTCGTCACCCTCGCCGCGTCGAGGCTCCAGGTGGTGATCGCCGTCGTCGAGCACCACCACCTCGGCGGTGCCTCCTGCCGTGGTCCACGCATCCGCCGTCCGCTGCGCCCACTCCGCCGGAGCGACGTCGTCGGCCGATCCGTGCAGCAGCAGCAACGGCTCGGTCGCTCGGTCGAAGAACGTCGCCGGTGAGATGTCGGCCCAGTACTCCGGGTCCTCGGCCGGCAGGCCGATGCCCTCGGCGGCGAGTTCGTCCGCGAGGTCGGGGTCGTCTTCGGCGACCTGACCCAGGGCCTCACCGAGGTCGGATGCCGGTGCGCTCATCGCGATGACCAGGTCCGACGCGCCCGGCGAGATCACGGCCGCATCCAGAGCGAGAAGACCGCCGAGGGAATGCCCCAGCAGGCCGACGGCATCGGGATCGACGCCGTCGATCTGCCCGCTTCGGGCGATCTCGAGCGCGTTCACGACATCGAGCGCCATGCCCCAGTCGAGCACCGTCGACCAGCCGAAGCCCGGATCGATGGTGAGGTTCGCTGCGGTGTCGGCCGAGTCGGATCCGGCATAGCCGCGCATGTCGGTGGCGAAGACGGCGAATCCGGCGTCGAGCAGCGCTCGCTGTTCCGGGACGAGATCGCGCCCGGTCTCGTAGTCCTCCGGGTCGACGCTGCCGTGCACCACGACGACGATCGGAACCGGTCCGTCCGCGTCGGGGATGCGGAGCACGCCGGTGACGTTCGCGCCGCCACTGTCGTATGACACCTGCACCGCGCTCTCCCCACCGACGGGCTCAGCCGGTTCACCCACGACGAGGTCGGGTGTCGAGCGCTCGCTGTCGATGAGCGTCCGCACAATGCTCGTGTCGACCGGCGGGGTCGTCGGTGCGCTGCTCAGCGTCGGCGTGGGCTCGGGTGGCGGGGTGTCCGCGCACCCGGCCAGAGTCATCACGCTCATCACCGCCCCCACGACGATCGCCCCGCGGACAGCGGTGGCGGGGAATCGCCGCGACCGGCGGCGGAGAGACGTCGGCTGCACAGGGCTGACAGTACCCCCGGGTGGACGGGGCGCCGCCGTCCGTCACATGACGTTTACACGCCGGGGCGGCGATCCGGGCGCGGTGCGGCGCCACCCACCCCACTGACGACCGTCCAGCCGTGGGGAGCTGCTGACGCGTTCTCGGGCTCGGTGCCGGTCGCCGGGGCGTAGCCGTAGTAGTCCTGCGCGCCGCGCCGCCGCGGCGTCTTGTTGAGCACGACCCCGAGCACCCGACCGTTGACGCGCGAGATGTTCTCAAGGGATTTCTCCAGCATCTCGAACGTGCTGCGCCCGGCCGAGACGACGACGAGGGCGCCGTCGGTCGAGGCGCTGAGCACGGCCGCATCGCTGACGAGCAGGGTCGGTGGGGTGTCGATGATGACCAGCCCGTGCGTGGTGAGCATCTCGACCAGCTCTCGCATGCGCTGCGAGCCGAGAACCTCGCTCGGGTTCGGCGGGATGCGCCCGGCCGGCAGCACGAGCAGGTTGCGGTCGGCGCCGACGGTGTGGGCGACATCCTGCACGCGCGCCCGGCCTGAGAGCACGTCGGTGAGGCCGGCGCCCTCCGGCAGCCCGAACAGCCCCGCGACGACGGGGCGCCGGAGATCGGCGTCGACGAAGGCGACGCGCTCGCCGGCGGCGGCGAGGCTCATCGCGAGGTTCGCCGCCGTCGTCGACTTGCCGTCACCGGGCAGGGGACTGGTCACGACGATCGAGCGCGGGGGGTTGTCGACGTCCATGAAGCGCAGGTTGGTGCGCAATTCGCGCATCGCTTCGGTGAGCGCCGTGCGGGGTGCGCGGGCGTCGGGGGTGGCGAACGAGAGCACCTCGCGGTGATTATCGAGGTCGCGCTCGAGGGGGAGGGTGCCCACAACGGATGCGCCGGTCTCGCGCTCGATGTCGTCGGCCGATCGCACCCGGCGGTCGAGCACGCTGCGCAGCACCGCATATCCGATGCCGAGGGCGAGGCCGATGAGCCCGCCGAGCGCGACGTTGAGTTCGATGTTCGGCGATGACGGCGAGGTGGGGAGCACGGCCGAGTCGCCGGGGATGAGGGTGACGGCGGCGGATCCGGGTGTGCCGTCGCCCTCGATCTGGTCGATCGCGGCGGTCATCCCGCGGATCCAGGCCTCGGCGAGGTCGCGGGCCGCCTCGGGAGATGACGCGGTGGCGTCGACGTGGATGACGACGGTGTCGAGGGGGTTCGAGACATCGACGCGATGCACGAGCGATTCGGGGGCGGTTTCCAGTCCGAGCTCGTCGATCGCATACTCCGCAACGACTCGCCACGTGCCCATGTCGAGGTAGGAGGTCACCTTGCTCCGGGCGAGCTGGTCGCCGACGAGCGGCGATCCGCCGCCGGAACTCTGCGCGTACTCCTGCGCGGTGACGTACCCGCTGGTGCTCGCCGTGTACATGCGCGGTTGCAGAAGACTCCATCCGAGCGCGACGGCGAGTCCGAGGATCGTCAGCAGGGCGACGCCCATCCAGTGCGCGCGCAGAATGCGCAGGTAGTCACGGAGTTCCACGAGTCCCCATTCGTGTTTTCCGGCACTCTAGCGTGCCGAACGCGACTCAGCGGGAGGCGGCCTCGGCCCAGTCGTCGAGTTCGCGCTCGCGGAGCGCCTCGATGTCGAGCTGTCGCACAATGCCCGTGGCGACGGCGGCGAGCACGACGAGAGTCAGCAGTACGGCGATCACGGTTCCCTTTCGCATCACGGCCTCCGTGCCGGATGGATGAGAGCGACGGTACAACGCCTTGCCGGCTGTGCCGCCCGCCCACGCGGGGTGCGAGTGGAACGGGATGGAGCAGGCACGGCCTCCAGCATACGTGGTGATTCCTGGACGCCTGCCACGCCTATCGCGGGCTCGTCAAGGTAAATTCGGCGTTTCACCGGGAGAATGTGCCGAGTTCTGACGCAGTGTTCCTCTAGTGTTTCGCGTGCGGCATCTACATCCGACGACCGATTTGGGGCGATCGTGGAACTGTCAGGCATCGGCATGGACCGGCGCACACTCTTGAAGGCCGGCGCGTGGGCGGCACCGGTCATCGTCTCGACGACGGTGGTCCCGGCGATGACGGTCTCACCCACCGTGACACCGTCCACCGCCTCGGTGGACACCGTCGGGGAGTACCCCGCGTTGCGGGTGGAAACCGTCGATGGTGTGCCGCTGCCGAAGGGCACCTACATCTTCTCGGGAACCGGCTTCTCGCCGACGGCGGACACCGTGCAGAGCGACCCGGCTCTGCCGGGAAGCATCTATTACGAGGGCGCCGAGGCGATGGTGACGCTGGGTGACGGCAACTCGCTGTCCTCCTTCACCGTGTACATCGTCACGAGTGCGCTCGGCAGCGACGTCGACCGCACCGCGACCCTCACTGTCTCACTTCCGGCCGATGCGGGCGGCGGCGGTGCGACGGTGGAACTGTTTGAACCTGCGCCGGAGCTCAACACCCCCAGCGGCTTCTTCGGCCCGGACGGCTCCCACTGGCCCGCCCGCACCCCCTGGGTGCATGACGCGTTCGACCACGTGATCGAGGTGGCCGCGGAGTGGAGTGCGATCTCGCAAGCGATCATCACGGCGTCGTCGTTGCCGGTGGATGAGACCGTCAAGATCGCGGTAGCGCCGGGGACCCTGTCGACCGGTCCCGGATGGAACTCCACCGACCCGAACGTGCTGGGTAGGGCCGCGGGCGCGGTGGGGCGATCGACCCGCATGCTCGTCGTCCCGCGCGACGGGTGGGGCACGGTGAACGGCTCCGGCGCGCTCGCCGACGCCGACAGCGGGGGCTATGCCTTCGTCGGATTGAGCGGCGTCGCCTGGATGGGCTTCGATTTCGGCGGACAAGGCGTCATGGTGCGCAACAGCTCGGACTTCGCCATCGGCTGGGGCCGCTTTGGGCGATTGAACGTGACGGGCAATAAGACCGGGAGTGTCTCCGGAGTCGAGCTCGTCGAGTGTGTGCTTCCCGACGTCGTCGACGGCGATACCGACCGCATGGCGTTCCGGGTCGGAGATGACCGCACGATCGATGGTGTTGCGATGCGCGGCTGCTACGTCGGTCCGGCGTACAAGCCAGCCGGGTCGGGCGCACACTCCGATACCCTCCAGACCAGCGGCACCGGACAGGTCAGCAACGTGAGCATCGCGGACTCGATCCTCTTCTCCTCGAGCTCAGCGGTGTTCATGACCCAGCGGTTGAGCGGCGTCGCCCTCTCGCATTCAGCCTTCGTCGGCGGACTGCGGGGCACCGGGCGGTACCCGATCGCGACGGGCCAACACGTGATGACCCAGGAGAACACGCTCTGGGGCGACGAGGATGATGTGACCACCGGTGTGACGGTGGACGGATGCCTGATCCTCGGAAACATCGTGTACTGGCAGTTCGACAGTGTGACCGACACCGTCACAACCGACGTGACTCCGCCGGCGGCCTCGGCCGGAGCGTTCACCGTCGATGTCGCGACGTACGGCGAGCAGGGGGATCTCCTCCCTCAGGAGTGGTACGACGCGAACTGCCCGCTGCCCGACGCGGCGCGGCTCTCGACGGTCTGGTCCGCTCTCGCCTGACGCTGCTGAATATTCACTCTTGTCACACCCGCCCCGCTGGTGTACTTCTTCTTCCAATGGTGTTCGACGACGGTTGGGGCGATCGTGGAGTCAGCGCAGCATTCAGAGAAGACGGGTTGGGGTAGGCGCGACGTCTTTCGCGCCGCGATGCTGGCTGTGCCGGCGTTCGCGGTCGCGCAGGCGGTGATGCCGGGTCGCGCGAACGCGGCGACGATCGATCCCTCGTGCGAGATGCCAACAGACCCAGCGCCGACAGATCCTGTGCCGACGCCGGTACCGGAGTCACCCGCTTCGGCGTCCGGCGCCTACGGCCCGGCCGGGTCGCACTGGCCGGCACGCACGCCCGAGCCGGGCGACGCCTTCGACCTCGTGGTCGAGGTGGAGCCGAACTGGTGGACGATCCAGAACGCGATCGCCGATGCCATCCAGCAGCAGCCGCAGGGCAAGATCAAGATCGCGGTGAAGCCGGGTGTCTTCGACGTCGGGTACGGGGCGGGTTCCACCGACTACGGCGTGCTGCAGAGCATCAACGCGGGCGGGCGCACGTGGCGCGTGCTGGTCGTGCCGCGCGATGGCTGGGGCACGGTGACCGCGAGTGGAACGATCGCTCAGGCGTCCAGTCGGGGCTATGCCTTCGTGAACGTGTCGGGGATCTCGGTCGTCGGCTTCGACTTCAGCGGCCAGGCGGTGCTCGTGCGAGACGCGCAGGACTTCGCGTTGGCGTGGTCGACGGTCGGTCAGCTGAACATCACAGCGAACAATGCGAATACGAGCGGGGTCGAGTTCGTCGAGTGCGTGCTGCCGAATCAGGTCGATGACGATACCGATCGCATGGCGTTCCGCATCGCGAACAACTACTCCATCGACGGCGTCTCGCTTCTCGGATGCTACGTCGCGCCGGCCTACAAAACCGCGGGATCGAGCTCGCACTGCGACACGTTCCAGGCGAGCCGATCGAGCGGGAGTGGCGGGATCCGAAACCTTCTTTTCGAGGACAGCGTGTTCTTTCAGTCCAGCTCGCAGGTGCTGATGATGGAGCGCACGAGCGGGGTGAGCCTCGCGCACTCGGCCTTCATCGGCGGGCTGCGGGGCACCGGGCGCTACCCGATCGGTGCCGGGCGGCATGTGATGACGGCGCAGAACACGCTGTGGGGAAAGACGACAGATCCGGTCACCAATGCGACGGCGTCGGACAGCCTCATCGCGGGTTCGATTCGCGGATGGAACTTCGCGAGCGCATCGAACACGGTGGTCTCGCACAACCCGCCGACGCCGGCGTCGGGCGAGTTCACGGTCGACGACGCGTATGCGGCCGCCGACCAGGCGCTGCCGCAGAGCTGGTACGACGCGAATTGTCCGATGCCCGACGCGGCACGGCTCGCCACCATCTGGGCCGCTCTCTGACGAGAAACACGAGACCCCCGGAAGAATCCGGGGGTCTCGCGCGTGGGTGCCGTGTTGGGACGGCGCCACGGTTTTGCGGGACGACGTTGCCGTCAGCTGGGAATGTTCAGGACGGTGTAGCCGACAAGGGCGACCAGCACCGGCACGATCACGATCATCGCCCACACGGGCAGTCCGCCGACCTCATGGCGCCACCACGGCGTCAGCGGTCGGGACTGCCGCGGCGCATACAGCGTGCGTCGGCGAGCGTTCATGATCCCCCCAGATTGGTGAACGTTCCAGCGTGGCGGCTCAGAGCACCCGCGCCTTCGAGGCTAGCCAGCGGGTGGGCCGTCGACCGATGCCGAACGGCCCAACCCGGCTATTCCTCGACGTTCGCTGCGCGATTGCTGCGCTAAGCGCGATCGATACCGTGCGTCAAGCCCGCCGGTGACGACGCAGCCACACTCCGGCGCCGACAGCCGCGGCACCGAGCGCTCCGAGGCCGAGGGTCCATCCGATCACGCCGCCCGTCGCCGGAAGCTGCCCGGCGGCTGCTGCCGGGGTCGTCGTCGGGTCGGGCGTCGGTGTGTCCGTCGGCGATCCGGTCGGCGACGGGGAGGGCGTGACGGTGGGCGTCGGCGACGGGGTCACCGTAGGCGTAGGTGACGGGGTCACCGTCGGCGTCGGCGTCGGCGTGGGCGTCGGCGTGACGGTCGGTGTGGGAGTCGGGGTCGGGGTCGGGCCGTCGCATCCGATGACGGTGACGCGCGGATCCGCGGTGGTCATTTCGCCGGTCGTCCAGTCGGGCTCTCGGTCGCCGTCTTCGTGGAAGCCCCAGGCGATGGCGGTCGCGCTCGCCGCCAGCTCGCACGAGCAGCCGGGAATCTCGTGGTAGTACGTGCGGCTCTGACCCGCGTCGTACTTCGTGGGACCCCACCGCTTCACGGTGCTGCCGTACGACAGCTCGGCGACCCCCCATGCGGTGACGGACGACAGATTCTGCGAGACGATCGTCGCGGTGGGCGTGTCCTTATCCGTGAAGTCCAGCACCACCGACACCGAGCCGGAGAGGCTGTCTGCGTTGGCCGCTGTGATGGACCAGGTGCTGATCCCGCCGATCACCAGCGCTCCCGCGATCCCAGCCGACAGCAGACGCCGTTGTTTCGTCTTCATGAGTCCCCAACCTCGTATGACGCGGACAACATCACTGCCCGATGCTCCCCCAATGAATGCACCGAACTCCGCTGCCCAACTCTGGAACGTTATCGGTCACGCGACCCCGCCGGGTTACCGTCGCGTTTCCAACGAATTAAGGAGGCGGCGGGTGGCCGCGCGCCCACGTGCCCCAATTCAGGCTGGACGGTGACCGCAAGCCGGTGACTCGGGCGTCTACCCGCGTCTGGACCCCTTCAGCCTGAGTTAGTGCACGGGTGGGTGTGGCGGCCGGGGGCGACCTGAGGAGCGGGCTCGCCCGCGGGCTCGTGTTCGCCCGCATGTTCCGGCGGGCACGTGCACCAACTCAGGCTGGATGCGGCTCACGGCCAGTGATTCGGGCCTCCAGCCCGATCCGACCCGCGCCATCCTGAGTTAGGGCGCGGTTCGCGGCGGCACCCGGCTTGTCACGCAGTATGCGGATGGAACGCTGCGGAGCGGCTAGCGGATGCCGACGTGGAAGCGGACGTCGTCGCTGCGGTGAAGAGCGCTGTAACGCTCGAAGGGAACGCCGTCGCCGTCCCAGGCGACGGACTCGATGGACAGCACCGGTTGCCCGGCCTCGAGTTCGAGGAGTTCCGCGTCGGCGGCCGAGGGTACGACGGCGCTGATCCACCGGTCGGCGCCGACCGGTTCGACGCCGAAGTTGCGTCGGAGGTGTTCGTAGAGCGAGCGGTTGACGAGATTCGCGCGCACCAGGGTGGGGAAGCGGCTGGCCGGCAGCACGGTGTCGACGAGAAGCCATGGGGTGCCATCAACGCGGCGCAGTCGGCGCAGTCGAACGACCGGGTCGCCGACGTCGAGCCGTAACGCGGCGGCGTCCCCGTCGTCTGCCTCGGTGGTGACGAATTCCAGCACCCGGGTGGTGACCGAGCGGCCGGCTGCGGTGAGGTCTGCGGCGGAGCCGCTCATCGATCCGATGAACTTCAGATCGGGGCGCTGGGGCGAGACGAACGATCCGCGTGCCCGCACCTTGTAGATCAGGCCGGTACGCACCAGCTCCGCCAGTGCCTCGCGGACGACCGTCCGAGAGACGCCGAAGCGGTCGATCAGCTCGGACTCCGAGGGAAGCGCCTGGTCGGGGAGCAGTCTCCCGGTCTGGATCTCTTCGCGAAGATGCCGTGCGAGCTGCTGCCAGAGCGGGGCCTCCGCCGACCGGTCAAGCGTCGCGGGAGACGACGTCGTCGACATCTGGGACCCCCTTCGTGCCACCCCTGTGGCGGTCACAGCGTACCAATCGCGCGATTGACACGACCCGCTTCGCTCTCTATGGTGATCATCACCAACTCATCATGTCATACTCATCATGACAAGTGCCCGGATCGCTGACGGAGTGAAGACGGGAATGGGTCGGTCCGCGCAGAACAGCAGCGCAATCCCGCAAAGAAGCGAACCAGGAGAAGAGACGATGAAGTTCACCAAGACCCGCCGCGCATGGGGCGCGGCTGCCGCGGCCGCAACGGCGGCACTCGTGTTGGCCGGCTGTGCCGGAACGGCCGCAACAGGCGACGACGCGAGCGCGGAAGGCGAGCCCGAGGGGCTGAGCGTCGCGCTCTCGAACGGCTTCGTCAACGGATGGCGCCTGACCCTGATCGACAAGTTCGAGACCGCCGCCGAGGAGTTGAAGTCCGAGGGCATCGTCTCGGAGTACTCCGTCGTCAACGCCCCCGGCGAGAACAGTGCGACCGAACAGGCCTCGCAGATTCGCAGCCTCATGCTGGAGAACCCCGACGTGCTGATGGTGATCCCGGCGTCGTCGACGGCCCTCGTTCCGGTGATCGAGGAGGCCTGCACCGCAGGCATCAACGTCATCATCCTCGACGCCGACATGGACACCAGCTGCGGCACGGTCGTGCGCAACGATTACGGCCAGTGGGGTGAGGATTCCCTCATGCCGGCCCTGGAGGCGATCGGCGGCGAAGGGAACATCGTCATCAACCGCGGTGTCATCGGCTCCCAGCCGGAGGAGGCGTTCCACGCTCGCCAGCTGGAGATCCTCGAGGACTACCCCGACGTCACGGTCTCGGCCGAGGTGAACGGATACTGCGACTCGGCCACCGCGCAGAAGGAGATCGTCGCGATCCTCGGCTCGCTGCCGGAGATCGCCGCGGTGCCGGGGTGCATCGGCGGGATGGGTGTCGTGCAGGCCTTCGAGTCCGCCGGCCGTGAAGCCCCCGTCGTGGTCTTCGACACCGATGGCAAGTCGCTGGAGTTCTGGCAGAAGAGCGGCATCGACAACGGATCGTTCGCCGCGCTGACCGACCCCGGCCAGGTCGTCGCCGCCCTCTATGTGGCTGTCGCGAAGGAGCGCGGCGAGGAGGTCCCCGAGCAGGTCGTGCTGCCCCTCGTGCAGGTGACGCAGGACAACCTCTCCACCTGGGTGGACCAGCTCGGCACCGACGAGTACGCCGCCAACCCGTGGGATGAGGCGTCTACGCAGGCCGCGATCGAGGCCCTGCTGAACGGCGAAGTCGTCCAGGCGCCGGTCGTCGAGTAAACCCCCGGCCGACCAGTTCGAAGGAGAACCCGGATGACAGCTGCGGTGAAGAACCCCATCGGCGTCGCCGCCGAGACGCACGAGGTCGTGCTCGCCGCCGACGGCGTCACGAAGACGTACGGAAGCACCACGGCCCTCTCGGGCATCGACATCGCGATCGATCGCGGGGAGATCCTCGGACTGGTCGGCCACAACGGCGCCGGCAAGAGCACCCTGATGCGTGTGCTCGCCGGGCGTGAACAGCCCGACGCCGGTCGTGTCACCTGGCACACCGGTGGCGCATGGACGCAGAAGACCGCCGCGGATGCGGGTGTGCGCATGATCTATCAGGAACTGGCGCTGTGCCCCGACCTCACCGTCGCCGAGAACATCGCCCTGTCGGACCCTTCCGCGCGGGGATGGTCGTGGCGCAGACGTGCCGAACGCGGCGTCGTCGATGTGCTCGACTCTGTTTTCCCCGGCCACGGGGTGAGCATCGTGCGTCGAACGAGCGACCTCTCGATGGCGCAGCGCCAGATGGTCGAGATCGCGCGTGCCCTCTGCACCCCCCATCTGTCGATGCTCATCCTCGACGAGCCGACGGAGTCGTTGAGCGTCAACGCCACCCGGCAGCTCTACGCGCACCTGCGACGACTGACCGAACAGGGCGTGAGCATGGTGCTGATCTCCCACCGCATGCAGGAGGTCCTCAGTGCGGCTGACCGCATCGCCGTCATGAAGGACGGCCGAATCGTCGACGTGGTCGCCGCGAGGCAGACCGATGAGGATGCGCTGCTCACCGCCATGGGCGGCGAGGTGCGTGCCGACACCGCGACGATGCGGCGCGTCACCGCCGATGGTGACGCGGACCTGCGCGCCGACGGCACCGTTGCGCGGCTGACCGGCGCCGGACACGATGACTTCTCGGTGCAGGCGGGGGAGATCGTCGGCCTCGCGGGCCTCGCCGGTCATGGGCAGGACGCGCTGCTGGCGCGTCTGTGGACCAACGCGCGCGGCGCGACCGTCGCGAGGCGGCGCGCGTACGTGCCGGGTGATCGCCAGTCCAGCGGCATCTTCCCGCTCTGGAGCGTCGCCGACAACCTCACCGTGTCGGCCACCCGCCGTCTGGCCGTCGGTGGGGTGATCCGCTCGACCCAGAAGCGTCGCCTCGCCGCGGAGTGGGTCGACCGCCTGCGTGTCAAGGGTGGGGCGAGGGCGCCCATCACCTCCCTCTCTGGAGGGAACCAGCAGAAGGTGCTCGTCGCCCGCGCCTTCGCCACAGACGCTGCCCTGGTTCTCCTCGACGACCCGTTCCGCGGCGTCGATGTCAGTACCAAGAACGAGCTCTACGCGCTCATGCGCGTCGAGGCGTCCCGCGGCCGATCCATCGTCTGGTACTCGACCGAGAACAGCGAGATGGCTCACTGCGACCGGGTCTACGTCTTCCGGTCGGGTCGGATCGTCAGCGAACTGACGGGCGACGAGATCACCGAAGACCGCATCATCGCCGACTCGTTCGGGGACGCGCACACCCCGGAGCCGACACGATGACCACCTCAGACACCACCCGCGCAGCGCTTGCGACGTCCGCGAACCCGACCTCGCGTGATCGGCTGCGTGCCAGCGCCGTGAACGGCTCGCCCGCCCTGCTGGCGCTCGTCGCGCTGATCGCGATCTTCGCGATCACGGCGACCCTGCAACCGGGCATCCTCAGTGTGCCCGGCCTCACCCTCATGCTCATGTCATCGGTGCCGCTGGTCTTCGCGGCGCAGGCGCAGATGGTCATCATGAGCGTCGGCGACATCGACCTGAGCGTGGGGAGCCTGGTGAGCCTGGTCACGGTGATCGCCGCGACCGTGCTGGCTGATACGCCCCTCGTCGCGCTCGCCGTCTTCGTCGCGATCATCGCCGTCTATGCGGTTCTTGCCGTCGTGGTGCAGCGCTGGTCGGTGCCCTCGATCATCATCACGCTCGGCATGTCGTTCGTGTGGCTCGGAATCGGCCTGCAGATCCTCCCCACGCCGGGTGGACAGACCCCCGAGTGGATGGCAGCCCTGTCGCAGTGGCGCCCGACCTGGTTCCCTGCGCCGATCGTCTTCATCGTCATTGCGACGGTCATCGGGTGGTACGTCGCCCGTCGCGCGCGGATCGGCACCCGGTTCCGCGCGCTGGGGTCGCAATCGCCCACACTCGAGAAGGCAGGAGTGTCGCTGGTCGGGACGCGCATCGCCGCGTATGCCATCGCGGCGGTGCTGATGATCCTGTCCGGACTGATGCTTGCGTCGCAGACGTGGTCGGGCGACATCAACTCGGCGGGGGAGTACACCCTCATGACGATCGCCGCGGTGATCCTCGGCGGCGGCACCTTCTCCGGCGGGCGGGCGCTTCCGATCGGTACCACCCTGGGCGCGGTCACGCTCGGCCTCATCACCGTGCTGCTCAGCCTCATCAACCTCCCTTCCAGTCTGCAGTCGGCCGCGCAGGGCGTGATCGTCATCGCCGTGCTCGCCGGTCGCATCATCACCGAAAAGGTGGCGCGATGAACGCCTCACTCACCCCCTCATCCTCCGCGCGCCGTTCGTTCCCGTGGCCCCCGTGGGGCTGGTCACTCCTCGGTGTGCTCGCGGTGTGGGCTTTCACCGTCGCGGTTCGCCCCGGCGCGCCCCTGGACCCGCTTGCCGGAGCCTTCTCGCTCGCGCCCTTCCTCGTGCTCGTCGCACTCGGACAGATGCTGGTCATCACGCTTGGGCCGGGCAACATCGACGTTTCGGTGGGAACCGTGATTTCGATGACCTCCTACGTATCGGTGGCCGTCGGGGCGACCGCAGGTCCCATCGCGGGGCTGGTCGCCGGTTTCGGTGCGGGGCTGCTGGCCGGGATGATCAGTGTGCTCGCGATCCTGGTGCTGCGGGTGCCCCCGATCATCGCCACCCTTGCCACGAGCCTGATCGTCACCAGCGCGACGCTGCTCTTGGCGGCGGAGGCGCGCGGCGGCGCCGATCCGGCGCTGCGCGGCTTCGTCAACGCGAAGGTCTTCGGTCTGCCCGTCATCGCCATCCTCGTGGCCGTGCTCACGGTCGTGATCTGGTTCGTGCTGCGTCACACGCGGCTCGGGGTGTCGATCATCGCCGTCGGGCAGAGCGAGCGCGCCGCCGAACGGGCGGGCCTCAAGGTGGCTGTGGTCACCGCGACCGCCTACCTGCAGAGCGCCGGATTCGCCGGACTGGTCGGCGGCCTGCTGGCTGCGTACATCTCACCGAGCACGGTGCTCGGCACGTCCTACATGCTCGACTCGATCGCGGTGGTCGTGATCGGAGGCACCCTCATCTCGGGAGGGCGCCCGGTGCCGGTCGGCGCGTGGACCGGTGCGCTGTTCTTCGTGCTGCTGTCGGGCCTGCTCAACCTCGTCGGCTGGTCGGTCGGTGCTCAGAACGTGCTCAAGGGGGTGCTCGTGGTGCTGGTCGTGGTGATCGCCTCCGCGACCACCGGCACCGGCCGAACCACATGGCGTCGACTGCGCGCGTCCCTGCGCCCCGGTGCCTCCGCCGACACCTCGTCCCCCGACACCTCATCCACCGAAAAGAAGGAGACCATCCATGGCTGACCTCGACGACCTCCGCGAAGGAACCGACTACTCCGGCGCCGCCTCGACCGAGCGCGGGTTCCATCTGAAGGGCCTGTCGGGCCAGGACTGGGGGCTTCGCGCCCGCATGTCGCGCGTGTTCGATCCGACGGACGGCAAGACCGTCATGCTGGCTTTCGACCACGGCTACTTCCAAGGCCCCACGTCGGGACTTGAGCGCCTCGATCGCTCGATCCTGCCGCTCGTGCCGCAGGCCGATGCCCTCATGTGCACGCGGGGCGCGCTGCGCACCACGATCCCCGCCGACAACGGGAAGGGCGTCGTGCTCCGCGCGTCCGGCGGTCCCAGCGTGTTGAAGGAGCTGTCGGATGAAGAGCTCGCCGTCTCGATCGACGACGCCGTTCGGCTGGATGCGGCGGCACTGGCCGTGCAGGTCTTCGTCGGTGGGGAGAACGAGACCAAGTCGATCAAGAACATGACCACCCTGGTGGATCAGGGTCAGGCCGCCGGGATCCCCGTGCTCGCCGTCACCGCGGTCGGCCGTGACATGGTGCGCGATGCCCGGTACTTCCGTCTCGCGACCCGCATCAGCGCCGAGCTCGGGGCCTCCTTCGTGAAGACCTACTACGTCGAGGACGGGTTCGAGACGGTCACGAGCGCCTGCCCCGTGCCGATCGTGATCGCCGGCGGCAAGAAGGTGGAAGAGAAGGAAGCGCTCCGTGTCGCGTACCGGGCGATCCAAGAGGGCGCGGCCGGCGTTGACATGGGGAGGAACGTCTTCCAGTCGGAGTCCCCGGCGGCGATGCTGTCGGCTGTCCGCGGTGTCGTGCACGACGGTCTCACCCCCGACGAGGCCTTCGACCTCTTCGAGACCCTCTCTCATTGATCGACCCGGTGGGCGTCCTCAGCGGGGGCGCCCACCCCTTCCAAGGAACACCATGCCCACACTGCGTACCTACGCCGCGCCGACGACGGCCGACGTCATCGTCATCGGCGCCGGCATCAACGGTCTCGCGATCGCCCGTGAGGCCGCCCGTCGGGGCCTGCATGTCGTCATGATCGACAAGGACGACATCGCGGCTCGCACGTCGGCGATCTCGACTCGCCTCATCCACGGCGGGCTGAAGTACCTCGAGCGGTTCGAGATTCCGCTGGTGTACGAGTCCATCCGTGAGCGAAACATTCTGTTGCGGACGGCCCCGCACCTCGTGCGGCCGTACCCGATGCTGATTCCGTTCTCGAGGCAGGCGTCGCGCCCGGGGTGGATGCTCTCGTGCGGGCTGATGCTGCACGACGTGTTGTCGCTGGGTAAGCGTCTGCCCCTCAACCGCATCGTCTTCTCCGGCAGGCTGAAGCGCGAGTGGCCGTCGGTAGCGAAGGGCGGCGTGACCTGGGGCGGGCTGTTCCAAGATGCTCATGTGCCGGTCACGGAGCGGTTCGCGATCGAGCTCGCCGTCGACGCCGCACGTCACGGCACGACGGTGCTGACCCACACGCCGGTGACGGAGCTGCTTCGTGAGGGCGGTCGGATCACCGGAGTCGCGTACCAGGATCGTGAGACGGGGGAGCGGCGTGAGGTGCGGGCGCCGGTCGTGGTGAACTGCGCCGGCCCCTGGGTCGACGAGGTTCTCAACCTCTCCGGTGAGCACGCGCGCCGGATCGGACCGACCAAGGGCAGCCATCTCGTTGTGGATCCGTTCCCCGGCGCCCCCGACACGTGCATCTTCTTCGAGTCTCCCGACGACCACCGGCCGATGTTCGTGTTGCCCTGGTGGGACGGCAAGTACATGATCGGCACGACAGACCTGCCGTATGACGCGTCGATCGAGGAGGTCGTCGTTGACGACGAGGAGATCGACTACCTCCTGCGGGCGGTGAACGGGCTGTTGCCGCAGGCGAAGCTCACTCCCGGCGATGTGCTCTGGTCGTACTCGGGCGTGCGACCCTTGCCGTACGTAGCCGATCTCGACAACCCGGCTTCGGTCACTCGCGACAGCGAGATCATCGACCACACCGGCGACGCGGCCGGACTCATGACCGTGATCGGCGGCAAATACACGACGCACCGCGCCTTGGGCGAGGATGTCCTGCGCCACGTCGAGAAGGCGCTCGGGCTGGATCACCTGCCCTCCTCGACGCGTCAGGCGCTCTTCCCTGGAACGCCGGCGGCACCGCTCGCGCGGTTCCGCAAGACCTTCGTCTCGCGCAGCGTCCTGCCCGACAGGTCGGCGACCCGCCTCGCCGACCTCTACGGTGCGCAGGCGCATGTGATCGAGTCGCTCGTCGTCGCCGATCCCGCGCTCGCCGAGGTCATCGACGACGAGACCGGGGCGGTCGCGGCCGAGGTGGTGCACGCGGTGCGCGAGGAAGGCGCGGTCACCCTCGAAGACGTGTTGCTGCGCCGCACCGCGATCGCGTTGAACAGCGACGTCGCGCTCGCGGCCGCGCCGCGGGCAGCTGCCGTGCTCGTCGCGCACGCGGATTGGGAGCCCACGCGTGCCGATGCCGAACTGGCGCGCTACCGTGAATCGGTTCGCCGCTTCCGCCCGAGGGCGCTGGCTGCGGAGCACGTCACATCGCCGTGAGAAAAGAAGTGGGATCAATGAAGATCTGTGTGATCGGGATCGACGTCGGCCTGACCTCCGCGAAGGCGGCCGCTTTCGATGAGCGTGGCGACGAGATCCGGACGGTATCGGCGCCGAATCCGCGCGTGGCGGTCTCGCGTGAGCGGCAGGAGGTCGACATGGACGGCCTGTGGGACGTCGTCGCGGACGTGATGGTCGACCTCACCGCCGACCTGCTGCGCGACGGGTGGACGATCGGTGCCGTGGGCGCGACCGGACATGGCAACGGGCTCTATCTCGTGGATGAAGACCTCCGGCCCGTGCGCACCGCCATCGCTTCGACCGACAGCCGGGCCGAGGGTGTCGTCGCGGGTCTCGACGCCGACCAGGTCGAGCGGGTTCGCCGGATGACCGGGTCGATGCCGTGGGCTGCGCAGCCCGGTGTGCTGTTGCGGTGGCTCCGCGAGAACGAACCGGAGACGATCGCCCGTGCCCGGTGGGCGCTGACCTGCAAGGACTGGCTGACCGTGTGTCTGACAGGTACGCCGAGCGCTGACTTGTCCGATTCGTCGGGGTGCGGCCTGGTGAACCTCGAGACGCGCGACTACGAACCTGCCGTCATCGAGATGCTTGGGCTCCCCGCAGATACGGCGCGATTGTTCCCGCCCCTTCGTCGAAGCGACGAGGTGGTGGGCCAGGTGACCGAGGCGGCCTCGCGGGCAACGGGCCTCCCGGTCGGCACCCCTGTCGTAGCGGGATGCATGGACTGCGTCGCGAGCCCCCTCGGTGCGGGGTCTGCCGGTCTCGGCGATGTCACCGTGATCGTCGGAACATGGGCGATCAACAGTGTGGTGGTGCCCTCGCACATCGAGCCGCCCCGGGTGACGATCAACGCGCTGCTGCCCGAACCGGGCGCGATGCTCGCGATGGAGGTCGCGCCGACGTCCGCCGCGAGTATCGAATGGGCTTCGCACCTGCTCGGTGCACGATCGACGGTTCCGGTCACCCCGCGTGACCTGCTCGAGGCGGCGGAAGACGCAGAGCCCCTCGCCGACGGGCTCATCTTCCTGCCGTTCATCCATGGTGCCCCTGAGCATCTCGGGGCTTCGGGGACTTTCCTCGGTATCAAGGACTGCCACCGGTTCCCGCACGTTGCGCGGGCGGTCGCGGAGGGCATTACGCAGTATCACCGTTTGCAGCTCGACAAGGTGCGCGCGAGCGGGGCGACCGTCTCCGACAAGCCGTGGACGCTTGCCGGCGGCGGGGCGAAGAACCCTATCTGGGCTCAGATGTTCGCCGACATCGTCGGCCGGCCGATGCGTCGCCAGCTCGGCACGGAACTCGGCGCCCGCGGGGTTGCGCTCCTCGCCGCACGCGGGATCGGACAGGATGTCGCGGGGTGGCGCTCCGACCCCGACCCTGCCCTGGTGGTCTCACCGGGCGAGTGCCGGGAGGCGTACTGCGCACAGGCGCAGATCTTCGATCGTTCGATCGCGGCCATGGGTGCCGTGTGGGAGGCGTGTGCATGACCGTGACCATGGGGCCCGATGTCGAGGAGGCGCTTGCCGAGATCGTCCGGGTCAGCCGCGACCTGGGATCTGATCCGTCGCTCGTGCTGCACGGCGGGGGGAACACCTCCATCAAGGCCACCGGCCGAGACATCACCGGTGACGCGGTCGACCTGGTGATGGTGAAGGGGAGCGGGTGGAACCTGGGAACAATTGAAGCGGCCGGGTTCGCGCCGTTGCGTCGGGAGCGTCTCGCGGAACTGCTGCAGCTCGATGAGCTCGACGACCCCGCGATGGTCAACGAACTGCGTCAGGCCTCGCTCGATGCGACCGCCCCGACGGCGTCGATCGAGGCGCTGCTGCACGCCTACCTTCCGGGCCGCGTCGTCCTCCACTCGCACGCCGATGCCATCGTGGCCCTCACCAATCGCGACGTCTCGGCGGCGGAGATCGCCGACGCCCTCGGTGACGGCCTCCTGGTGTTGCCCTACGTGATGCCCGGGTTCCCCCTCGCGCGACTGATCGCGCGGACGGACGTGACCGGGGTCGATGCGATCGTGCTGCGCAACCACGGGCTGTTCACGTTCGGCGATGATCCGGATGCCGTCCTCCGTCGCCACCGGGACATCGTCGCCCGAGCTGGTGCAGTCGCCGGAGTGAACGATTGGGGTGTCGACGGGGAGTCGATCGCGCGCCGAGGCGTGGCGATCGCCGTTGCAACTCTCCGCCGCGAGATCAGCGATGCCGCCGGCTTCCCGATGCACGTGCGGCAGTCGACGTCGTCACGCGCGGACGCCTTCAGCCGCCGGGATGACGTCGCCGCGCGGTCGACCCGCGGCACGGCGACGCCGGAGCACGTGCTGTATACGAAGCGCGAGCCCATGGTCGGTCGCGATGTGGCCGGCTATGCCGATGCCTATCGTGCTTACGTCCAGCTCAACGCCCCTCGCGCGAAGACGTCGGTCGTTGAGCTCGATCCCGCACCCCGGGTGATCCACGACGCCGAGTTGGGGTTCCTGGTCGCCGGCGAGACGGTGAAGGCAATGCGGGTCACTCATGACGTGGCACTGCACACAATGGACATCGTCGATGCGGCGGACGGTCTGGGCGGGTATCGCTCCCTCGACCCGGGCGAGACGTTCGACATCGAGTACTGGTCGCTCGAGCAGGCCAAGCTTGCCGGGCGCACACGCCGGCCGCTCACAGGCGAGGTCGCGATCGTCACCGGCGCGGCCTCGGGCATCGGTCGCGCCGTCGCGGAGCGACTGCTGACTGACGGGGCGGCCGTGGTGGGTGTGGACCTGAACCCCGACACCGCAGAAGCCTTCGATGATGAGGCGTGGCGCGGGGTCGTCGGGGATGTGAGCGACGGGCAGGTGCTCGAGGCTGCGGTCGATCGCGCGGTGCGGGACTTCGGTGGTGTCGATATGGTCGTCATCGCCGCCGGGATCTTCCTGCCCAGTCAGCCCATCGGCGAACTCGACGACGGCGCGTGGGAGCGTGCGTTCCGGGTGAACGTCACCGCACCCGCGCGGCTTCTGCGCGCGACGCAGCCCTACCTCGCGCTCGCCCCTCGAGGGGGCCGGGTGGTGCTGGTGTCGACGAAGAACGTCGCCGCTCCCGGCCCGGGTGTGGCGGCATACTCGGCGAGCAAGGCCGCCGCGGCGCAGCTGGCACGGGTGGCGGCATTGGAGTGGGCAGAGCAGGGTATTCGTGTGAATCAGGTCGAGCCGGATGCGGTGTTCGACACCGCGATCTGGACACCGGAGCTCCTCGAAGCCCGCGCGGCGCACTACGGGCTCACCGTGGACGAGTACCGCACCCGCAACCTGTTGCACGTCGAGGTGACCAGTGCCACCGTCGCCGAGGCGGTCGCGGCGTTCTGTGAGTCCTTTTCCGCCACGACCGGTGCACACCTCAGTGTCGACGGCGGCAACGACCGCGTGATCTGACGGCCAGACCCACGCTGGCTGTTCAGCCTTTCAGGTATGTCCGCAGCGCGTGATCGGCTTCTGGCGGCTCGAAGGCGATCTCTGCAAGACCTGACAGGGACAGGAGACTGTTCGCCGGTCGGGGTGCGACCGGTCCCGTCGACGCCGCGTAGTACTCGCTCGTCGTCGTGGGTGTGACGCGGTCGGGGTCGTGGCCGGTGATCTCGAAGACACGGCGTGCGATCTCGTACCAGGTCATCGGCTCGCCGCCGTTGGTGACGTTGTAGATGCCGTACTCGGGCCGCACTGTCAGGAGGTGCTGGATGGCGTCGGCGATGGTGGTCGTGAAGGTGAGCCGGCCGGTCTGATCGCTCACGACCGACGGACTAACTCCGCGTTGGGCGAGTGAGGTCATGGTGCGGATGAAGTTGTTGCCGTCTCCGATGACCCAGCTGGTGCGGATGATGTAGTG
>NZ_DEPK01000036.1:0-4576 GCF_002358725.1 Microbacterium sp. UBA3394 | reverse complement strand
CACGTGCTGTGCCAGGGGGAGTCTGCCCTCGCGGAGCGCCCACCCGATCACCTTGTCGACGGCGTTGTGCCTGCCGACGTCTTCGCGCACGCACACCGCGGTGCCGTCCGGTGCGAACAGGCCGGCGGCGTGCACGCCCCCGGTGGCGTCGAAGACCTGCTGCGCCTCGCGCAGCGTATCGGGCAGCTGGGCGACGACCGCCGCATCGACGAGCGGTTCCGCCGCCTCGAGGGGGAGCCGCGCGGTCTTGGCCACCGCCTCGATCGACTCGGTGCCGCAGATGCCGCACGCACTGGTGGTGGTGCTGTGTCGTGCGGCGGCGTCGGAGGGCGGCACCGCGCCGGCGCCGAGGTGGGCGTCGATAACGTTGTAGGTCTGTGCGCCCTCGGCGTCGCGCCCCGCGCAGTACCGCAGCGATCTCAGCTGCTCGGGCGCCGTGAGCACGCCCTCGCCGACGAGGAACCCGGCGACGAGGTCGAAGTCGTCGCCCGGCGTGCGCATGGTCACGGCCCAGGATGATCCGTCGATGCGGATCTCCAGCGGCTCCTCGGCGGCCAGAACGTCTTCGCGGCGCGAGACGGCGTGGACGCCCTCGCCGTCGGCATCGATTCGCACGCGGACGACGCGGCGACGGGCGGTGGAACGAGCCATTCCCACACGATATCCCGGCTCGCGAAAGACGGATCGGCGGCCTCGAAACGATCCGCCGTAACGGCGCCGCGAACCGATCTCGGCACCTATCGTGGAGGGATGACATCTCTTCGCGCCGCCGTCGTGACCGTCTCGGACCGGTCGCACCGCGGCGTGCGCGAGGACTCCGCCGGCCCGGTCGCGGTGGCGGCGCTGCGCGAGGCGGGTTTCGCGTGCGACGACGCGTCGATCATCCCCGATGGCGTCGACGCGGTCGAGAAGGAGCTTCGCGCGCTCATCGGGGACGGAGCGCGGGTGATCGTCACGTGCGGGGGCACGGGCGTCTCGCCGCGCGACCTCACGCCGGAGGGCACCGCGCGCGTTCTCGATCGTGAGGTTCCCGGCGTGGCGGAGCGCCTGCGGGCCGACGGCGCCGCGGACACCCCGCTGTCGGCGCTCTCCCGCGGGCGGGCCGGCGTCGCCGCGACGACGTTCATCGTGAACCTCCCCGGCTCGCCGAAGGCGGTCGCTTCCGGAATGCCCTTCCTCGTGCGGATCGCCTCGCACGTCGTGTCACAGCTCGAGGGGGGAGACCACTGATGGATGCCGGAGTCGTCATCGCCGAGATCAGCGACACGCCCATCGACGTCGCCGCCCACATCCACGCCGCGACCGATCCGGCGGTCGGCGCGCTCACCACGTTCATCGGCACCGTGCGCGACCACGACCCGGAGGCGGCCGGCAGCGTCGAGGCGCTCGAGTACTCCGCGCATCCCGACGCTCCGCGCATCCTGCGGGAGCTGGCGCAGAAGGCGGCCGGCGAGCACGCGCTGATCGCCGTGACCCACCGGGTCGGGCGCCTCGCGGTCGGGGATGTCGCCGTCGTGGTGGTGGCCGCATCCGCCCATCGCGCCGAAGCGTTCGCCGCCAGCCGCGAGCTCATCGAGGCCATCAAGTCCGACCTGCCGGTGTGGAAGAAGCAGCAGCAGAGCGACGGGGCATCCGCCTGGGTGGGGATCGGATCGTGACGGGCTCGCGTGGAACCCTCGTCGATCGCTTCGGCCGCGTGCACCGCGATCTGCGCATCTCGCTCACCGACCGCTGTTCGCTGCGCTGCACCTACTGCATGCCCGCAGACGGCGTGGAGTGGCTCGCGAAGGACAACATCCTCACCACCGACGAGCTCGCCCGGGTCGCCGCCGTGGCGGCCAGTCTCGGCATCACCGAGGTGCGCCTCACCGGCGGGGAGCCGCTCCTGCGCAGGGACGTCGTCGACGTCGTCGCCCGGATGGCGGCCATCGAGGGGCCGGAGGGTCCTCTCGAGGTGTCCATGACGACGAACGCGCTCGCCCTGCCGAAGCTCGCCGGGCCGCTCCGCGACGCCGGACTCGCTCGCGTGAACATCTCGATCGACACGCTGCGCCGCGATCGCTTCGCCGAGCTCACGCGGCGCGATCGGCTCGACGACACCCTCGCCGGCATCGACGCGGCACGCGCCGTGGGGTTCGCGCCGCTGAAGTTCAACGCCGTTGCCATGCGAGGCGTCAACGAAGACGAGCTCGTCGACCTCGTGCGCTTCGCGGTCGACCACGAGGCGGAGATGCGCTTCATCGAGCAGATGCCGCTGGATGCCGGCCACATCTGGTCCCGCGTGGAGATGGTGCGGGGCGAGGAGATCCTCGAGACGCTGCGCCAGGCGTTCACCCTCGAGCCGGTCGGCGAGCGCGGGGCGTCGCCGGCGGAGGTGTTCCACGTCGACGGCGGGCCGGCGACGGTGGGCGTCATCGCGTCGGTGACGGCACCGTTCTGCGGTGCGTGCGATCGCGTGCGGCTGACCGCCGACGGCCAGATCCGCAACTGCCTGTTCGCGCGCGAGGAGTCGGACCTGCTCCCGCTGCTGCGGGGGGATGCCGACGACGACGACATCGCCGACGTCCTGCGGCGCTCGATCGCGGGGAAGCTTCCGGGTCACGGCATCGACGAGCCCGGCTTCCTGCAGCCGCAGCGGCCGATGAGCGCCATCGGCGGCTGATCCGGTCAGCCGGCTTCTCCCGCCGCGAGCGCGGCCCGGATGCGAGAGGTCTTCGCCCGCGCGAGCGCGCGATCATCCCCGCGAACGATCGCGACCATCTCCCTGGCTCGCGCCATCACGGCATGAGCGCGCAACCGCACGGTCCAGCGCGAGCGGTCGGTGCGTGGGGACGGCGAGGAGACTCCGGCGAACGAGATGATCCGGTCGGCGACGGAGGTCGCGTGCTGGTGCATCACCGAGTGCGCGGCGCCGGCGACCTCGACCACCTCCGCGTCGCGTGCACGATCGCGCAGCATGGTCGTCCATGCCGCGGGGGAGACGCGATCTCGCGTGCCGCGGACGATGAGGACGGGTGCTGCGGCCTCGCCGATGCGGTCCTCCATCCGATAGGCGAGCATCCGGGGCATCGTGCGGAAGAACGACCGGAGCCCCGTGAAGGCATAGGAGATGGCCCCGAGAAGTGCGACACCGGGTGGTTCGTGCATGCTGGACCGGACGAAGTCGATCGCGACCAAGACGAATCGTCGCTGCCAGGGCGCGACGACGGGGCTGATCAGCACCACGCCGCGCAGGTTCGCGCCTCTGCACGCCGCCGACGTCACCACCTGACTCCCCATCGAGTGACCGATCAGCACCACATCGCGCAGTCCGCGCACCTCCATGGCGCGGATCACGATGTCGGCGTACTCGTCGATGTCGAGCGGATCGTCGTGGAGTCGGATGCCGGCGAAGCCCGGCAGGTCCAGGGCGTGCACTCTGCCGTGCGGGAGCAGCCGCGGGGCGAGCCGTTCGAAGATGCCGACGCCCATGCCGATGCCGGGCACGAGCACGAAACGGAGATCGCCGACGCCGCCGACATGCGTCACGCGCGTGTAGGTGCCGGCGTCGTGGATGCGCTCGACGCCGACCCGCGGATGACTCGCCAGCTGATCGGACGGCGGGTCACCCACCCGCGAACGGGGGCAGCACGTCCACCGTCGACGCCTCGTCGAGGGGGGTGGCGTCGTCGGCGCGGACGCCGTCGACGAGCAGCGCGCAGCGAGGCAGCACCGCGCTGAGGGCCGGATGAGCGCTCGTGAGGGCGACGCGGAGCGCGGCGATGTCCGGTGCCGCATATGTTCCGGATGCCGCGCCGGCCGCTTCCTCCGCAGCGGCGAAGAACCTGACGGCGACGGTCGGCGGTGCGCTGACCGTGCTCACTTCGCACCCTTCCAGCCGTCGGCGAGCTTCGAGACCTCGTCGATGACCTCGGAGATCTTCGCCGGTCCGCCGCCATCGCGAGCCGCGACGAAACCCGCCACGAACGCCGCGAGGGGCGCTGCGGGCCTCGCGACGGCGTGAGCGGCGTCGCGAGCGAGGTCGAGGATGTCGCCGGTCGGCACGGCTTCGACGGACAGGTCGAAGCGCTCGCGCATCGTCACGACCCACGCGTCGAGGTCTTCCGGGCTCAGGTGCGTCGGTGAGTCGGCCATGTCATCCTCCGATATCCGGGCGACGGACGCCCTGCCTCCAGCTTCGTCCAGATCGGCTCGCGTGTCCACGTCGGCGAGGTGATCCTCGGCCATCACCGGATGCGCGCATTCCAGCGTGTGCATGAGCTCACGCACCGCAGCGCCTTCGAGACCGCCGGAGTCGTGCACGGCCTTCCGCAGCGCGGCGGTGCGGTAGCGGGCCGTGAGCCACTGTTTCCGCCCCGCGTCGTCCACCGGCACGACCGCGTCGGTGCCCGGCGGCACCGCGCCCAGCGCGGCGAGCGCATCCGTCGGCCTGCGCAGATCGCATGCGAGCACGAGCACATCATTGGCTGTCACAGCGCCGATCGCGGCGCCGATCCCGGCGGCCGGTCCGGCGAACGGCGGGTCCTCCCGGCACCACAGCACGCCCGCTCCCGCCCGCAGCGGGCGTCGCGGGCCG
>NZ_DEPK01000158.1:0-14396 GCF_002358725.1 Microbacterium sp. UBA3394 | reverse complement strand
CGCTCCCGAGCGCGACATCGCCGCAGCGACGATGACCGGCTTCGACGGCGATGGCGGCGTGTGGGAGGTCACCTCCGCCGCGGGAGCGGTCGCCGAGGTGCGCATCCCGTGGCCGGGCGGCACGATCTCGGAGCGCCCCGAAGTGCGTCGCGAGGTCGTCGCGCTGTACGACGAAGCGTGCCGTCGCCTCGGGGAGGAGCCCCGACCGCACGCCTGACCCCCACCCGTCCCGAAATCGACGGTTAGGTTCACCTAACTCTTCCCCTACAATGGCGACATGAGCGAGGTCATCTCCTTCTCCAGCGCCCTGCGCGAGCGGTCCAGCACAGCCCATGCCTCGAGCGAGCACGCCGGCTTCATGGCCGACCTCGTGCGCGGCGACGGCACCCGCGACGACTACATCGCTCTCACGGCGCAGCACTGGTTCATCTACCAGGCGCTCGAGGCGGCCGCCGACCGCATGCGCAACGACCCGGTGGCGAGAGTGTTCATCAGCGACAAGCTGACGCGCCTTCCCGCTCTCGAGGCCGACCTCGAGTTCCTCATCGGACCCGACTGGCGCGAGAAGGTCGCACCGCTGCCGACCACGCAGCGCTACGTCGATCGCATCAACCTCGTGGGCACCACGTGGGCCGGCGGCTTCGTCGCGCATCACTACACGCGCTACCTGGGCGACCTCTCCGGCGGCCAGTTCATCGGGCGGCTCATGTGCCGCCGATTCGGCTTCGAGACCAACGGCGTCGGCTTCTACCTGTTCGAAGACATCGCCGACCCGAACGCCTTCAAGGACGTCTACCGCGAGCAGCTCGACGCCGCACCGTGGGACGACGCCGAGAAGGAGCGCGTGATCGACGAGGTGCTGGTCGCCTACCGGTTCAACACCGAGCTGTTCGAGGACCTCGCCCGCGCCAAAGCCGCGGCGATCGCCTGACTCACCGCGGACTCGCCGCACCCGCCGAGCGCACCTCGCGCATGAATCGCCGCACGTCCTCATCCACCCGGATGTCGCTCGGCCGCAGCGGGCGCGACAGGTACAGCCCGTCGAGCGACGTCAGCCGCGACAGCGCGACGTAGGTCTGGCCCGGCGCGAAGGCGCCCGAGCCGAGATCGATGACGGCCCGGTCGTACGTCTTCCCCTGCGACTTGTGGATGGTGACCGCCCACGCGAGCCGCAGCGGGAACTGGGTGAACTCGGCCACGATCTCGCGTGTGAGGGACTTCGACGCGGGATCGTAGGCGTAGCGGAACCTCTCCCACACGGCCGGTTCGACGTCGAACTCCTCGCCGTCGACCTCGACCCGCACGTTCTCGCCGGCGATGCGGGTCACCGTGCCGATCGTGCCGTTGACCCACCGGGGCGGCTCGCCGAACGACGCCGTGTCGTTCCGCAGGAACATCACCTGCGCACCGATCTTGAGCTTCAGCTCGGCGTCGGCCGGATACGCGTCGCCGCGCCCGAAATCGCCGTTGATGTCCGCCGCCGCGGTCTGCGAGCGTCCCGGCAGGGCATCGAGGTGCCGTCGGTTGATGTTGTTCACGATGTCGTTGCGCGTGGCGAGCGTGATGATCGGGGTCTCGTCGGCCGTGGGGTCCGGCGGCGTGCGCGCGCCCGTGTCGTTGAGGATCTTGGCGATGTCGGCGGTGACGACGCCGTGGCGCACCGCGTTCAGCATCGCCTTGAACTCCGGATCGGCCTGACGGTGGATCTCGGCGAGCTCGCGCACGTGCAGCTGCGCGCCGTGCGATCCGATGTCGATGATGCCGTCGCCGCCGACCTCGCCGACCCACACCTTGGCGTCGAAGAACCAGAACGACCGGTAGTGGTCCCGGATGTAGCGCAGCTCGTCGCCGCGCGGAGGCACCGGCGCGAGCTGATACGGGTCGCCGAACATGACGATCTGCACGCCGCCGAACGGCTCACCGCGACGCCCGCGCGCCTGCCGCAGCGAGCGGTCGATGCCATCCATGAGGTCGGCGTTGACCATCGAGATCTCGTCGATGACGAGGGTGTCGATGGCGTTGAGGATCTTGCGCGTGGCATCGGACTGGTCGATCTCGCTGTCGGCGATGAGACCGATCGGCAGCCGGAAGAGCGAGTGGATGGTCTGACCCTCGACGTTCAGCGCCGCAACGCCCGTCGGTGCGCAGACCGCGATCTGCTTGGACGTGTTCCACGCCAGGTGCTGCAGCAGCGTGGATTTTCCGGTGCCGGCGCGACCGGTGACGAACACGTGCTCGCGGGTGTCCTCGATGAGACGGAAGAGCGACTCCTGCTCGAGGGAGAGGGCGCGCGTGGTCACCGGTTCATGGTAGCCATGCGACGCCGCATGACGGCATCGGGCGGTCGGTCAGGCGGTCTTTCCTAGACTGGAGGCGTGGAGCGGGGGGCGACGGATGCCGCACCGGAGGCGTCGCATGCGCCTCCGGCACCGGGCGCGCCCGCCAGGCGCCGATCGCGGGGCGGAAGGCTCGGGCGCGACCTCACCGTCATCGCTGTGATCACGGCCCTCGTGCTGGCCGGCCTCGCGGTCGCTGCCACGCTGGCCTACCGCGAGTTCTACAGCCCCTCGGCGTTCGTGCGTCACTACCTGCATCTGCTGCACGACAACGACGCCGCCGGGGCCCTCGCCGTTCCCGGCGTCGCGATCGACAGCACCGAGCTCCAGGCCGCGGGACTCGACACACCCGACTCCGACGCCCTCCTGCGCGCGGCGGCGATGGGCTCGCTGCGCGATGTCTCGATCGTGTCGGAGGTGTCCGACGGCGACGTCACCACGGTCATCGCGGAATACGACGCCGGCGGCGTTCCCGGCACCGTCTCCTTCGAGGTCGAGCACACCGGCTGGATCGGCATCGCCCCGACGTGGGCCTTCGCCACGAGCCCGCTCGCCGTGATCGACCTGTCGGTGGAGGGCTCGATGGAGTTCGCGGTCAACGGGTTCGAGATCGACAAGAGGCAGGTCTCGCCCGACGGCGTGGACGCCGACCCCACCGCGCCGATCTCGATGCTCGTGTTCTCCCCCGGCCTCTATTCGGTCTCCGTCGACACCGCGATCGCGGCGACGCCCGGGGTGGCGGTGCTCAGCGACGCGCCGCTGACGGAGGTGCCGGTCACCGTCGCAGCCGAGCCGACCGAGGAGTTCGTCGAGGTCGTGCAGGATCGCGTCGAGGACTTCCTCACGGCGTGCGCCACGCAGGAGGTGCTGCAGCCGACGGCCTGCCCGTTCGGCTACACGGTCGACGATCGCATCGTCGGTCTGCCGTCCTGGTCGATCGCGGAGCAGCCCGCCGTCACGGTCGAACCCGACGGAGCGAGCTGGAAGATCCCCGCGACCGAGGCCGTCGCCCGCATCGACGTGCAGATCCAGTCGTTCTTCGACGGCAGCATCCGCGATGTCAGCGAAGAGGTGCCGTTCCTCGTCACCGGCACCATCACCGTGCTCCCCGACGGCACCGCCTCGATCGTGGTCGGCGCCGGCTGAACTCAGGCCCTGGCGCCGGCCGCGTCGGTCTCGACGGGCTCGACGCGCCGGGGGCCGCGGCCGAGCGCGAACGTGGCACCGAGGCCGACGACGAGGAAGCCGGCCGCGGTGAGCGCCGACAGGCGGGTCCCGTCGGAGAACGCCGCTCTGGCGGCATCCGCAGCCACCCCGGATGGATCGGTCTCATCGAGCACCGCGATCGCGGCACCCGCGCTGTCGACGACCGATGAGACGATCTGATCGCGCTGGTCTTCGGGCACGCCCGCATCGTCGAGGCTGTTCGAGAGGATGCCGCCGGTGGATGTGAACAGCACCGTGCCGAGGATGGCGATGCCGAGCGCCGAGCCGACCTGGCGCGAGGTCGACTGCGTGCCCGATCCCTGCCCGGAGAGGTCGACGGGAACATCCTGCAGGATGACGCCGGTGAGCTGCGCGGTCGCAAGTCCCACCCCGATCCCGTAGACGAACAGTGCCGGCAGCAGCCACCCCCACACCGCGTCGGGTGCGATGACGAGCGCGACCGCCACAACGCCGACGATCTCGGCGGCGATGCCGAACCGCACGATGACGATCGGGTCCACGCGGCCGCTCGTCGCCCCCGCGATGCCACTGGCGACGAAGGAACCGACGGCGAGCGCGAGCAGCACCAGGCCGGTCTGCAGGGCGTCGAAGCCGAGCACGAACTGAAGCCACAGCGGCAGCGACAGGATGAGACCGAACTCGCCGAGCGCGATCACCAGCGCGGCGATGTTGCCGTTCGAGAACGAGCGGATGCGGAACAGCGAGAACTCCAGCAGCGATGGTCGCCCGCGGCGACCGCGCGAGATCCCCCACGAGAGGAAGCCGACGAGTGCGAGCGCGGAGATGGCGAAGGCGACCGGCACCGGTGAGATCGTCCACGGCCATGTGAAGCCGCCGAGGGTGAAGGGCTCGACGCTGGTCCACCAGCCGTAGGTTCGGCCCTCGATGAGGCCGAACACGAGTCCCCCGAACAGCAGCACCGACAGCACCGCACCGACCACGTCGATGCCCTTCGCGCGCGCCTCCTTCGATTCGGCCACCGCGACGGCGATCCCGATGAACACGGCGATCCCGAGCGGGATGTTGATGCCGAACGCCCACCGCCACGAGAAGTCGGTGGTCAGCCACCCGCCGAGAAGCGGCCCGACGGCGGCCATGCCCCCGATCGTCGAGCCCCACACCGCGAACGCGATGCCCCGCTCGCGCCCGCGGAAGGTGGCGTTGATCACCGAGAGGGTCGTCGGAAGGATCATGGCGCCGCCGACGCCCTGCACCAGGCGGGCGAGGATGAGCAGCTCGCCCGTCGGCGCGAGCGCGGCCAGCACGGACGAACCGGCGAAGACGACGACCCCGACGAGCATGAGGCGCTTGCGTCCGAAGCGGTCGGCGAGACTGCCGAACAGCAGCAGCAACGACGCGAACACCAGGGTGTACGCCTCCTGCACCCACTGCACCTCGGTCGACGAGATGCCGAGGTCCTCGACGATCGAGGGAACGGCGACGTTGACGATCGTCGAATCGACGATGATCAGCGACACCGCGACGCTGATGAAGACGAGGCCGACCCAGCGCCGACGGTAGTGATCGGTCATCGACGCAGGGCCTCCTCTGCGCGCTTGTCGCGTTCGGCGAGCTTGGCCAGACGTGCGTTGTACTCCTCGAGCTCGGCATCGCCCGAGCGATCGGCGGCGCGGTCGCGTCGACGCTGCATGCGCTCGTCGCTGCGGCTCCACTGGATCGCCAGCGTGATCGCCACCGTGAGCGTGGGGATCTCCCCCACCGACCACGCGATGCCGCCGCCGAGGTACTGATCATCCAACGGCGGGAGGCCCCACGTGCGCCCCATCGCGCCGTACCACTCCGAGGCCATGAGACCGGTCTGCATCATCATCGCGACGCCGAAGAACGCGTGCATCGCCATGACACCGACCAGCAGCAGCAGTCGCCCCGCATACGGCAGCCGATACGCCACCGGGTCGACACCGATGAGCGTGAGCGCGAAGAGATAGCCGGTGAGCAGGAAGTGCGCGACCATCCACACGTGCCCGATGTGGTCGTACAGCGCCCAGCGGAAGAGGTCGGTGTAGTAGAAGAGCCACAGCGACACCACGAACAGGCCGGCGGCGACGAAGGGGTTGGTGAGCACCCGCATGTACGGCGAGTGCACGATCCACAGAACCCACTCGCGCCCGCCGCGCGTGCCGTCGTCGCGTTTGCGGATGGCCCGTGCCGCGAGCGTCACGGGCGCTCCCGCCACCAGCAGCACCGGGATGCCCATGCTCAGCAGCATGTGACCGAGCATGTGCACGCTGAACAGGTAGTCCTGATAGGCGTTCGGGGCTCCGCATGTGACCCACACCAGCAGCAGCAGACCCGACACCCACATCACGGTGCGGTAGATCGGCCAGGCGTCGCCGCGCCGGTGCAGGCGCCACACGCCGGCGAGGTAGAAGAACAGGCCGAAGCCGGCCGCGAACGCCCACAGGACGTCGATATCCCACACCGTCAGCCAGCGGCTCGGCAGCAGTTCCGCCGGCAGCTCGTCGCCGGTGAGGTAGAACGCCGGCGACACGTACTCCGGGATGCCGCTGTCCGTCGGCGGCGCGGTGCGGGCGAGGGCGGATGCGGCGCCGCTGGCGATGCCCATGAAGGCCAGTTCCAGGGCGATGAGCATCCAGAACACGCCGCGCGTCGCATCCGTCATGCGGTCGATGAGGCGATTGCGGTAGATCGCGCCCAGCAGGCCGATGGCCACGAGGGCGACGACCTTGACCAGCACGATGACGCCATAGGGGGTCAGCAGTCCTCCGAGGTCTCCGATGCCGATCGCGGCGCGCACCGTGCCCGAGATCGCGACGACGATGAACGACACCAGGGCGAGCGTGGAGTAGCGCCGCATGGCCCGACGCATGGTCTCGCCGCGAACGATCGGCCGGATGAGCACCATCAGCAGCAGGCCGCCGAGCCACACGGCGGCGCCGATGATGTGCAGCACGAGGGACGACACGGCGAGGTTGTGGTTCGCCTGCTCGCCCGAGTGGCCCTGCGTGCCCATGGGCACGAGCGCGGCGAGCGCGAGGAGGGCGAGCAGGAACGAGGGCGTCCACGAGCGCACCGCGAACGCGAGCACCGTGATGATGGCGCCGAGCACGGTGGTGATGAGCCACA
This sequence comes from Microbacterium sp. UBA3394, assembly GCF_002358725.1. NCBI lineage: Bacteria > Bacillati > Actinomycetota > Actinomycetes > Micrococcales > Microbacteriaceae > Microbacterium > Microbacterium sp. UBA3394. The sequence continues at coordinate 7,725 of NZ_DEPK01000158.1, read as the reverse complement.
CGCGACCGAGTTCGGTCTCGACGAGGAAACGGCCGAGCTGGGCGCCGAACTCGGGTCCGAGGCTCAGCTGCGCGTTGAACGAGTCGAGGAAGACGAGGAAGCCGTTCGCGCCGGCGGCGACGGTGAACACCGCGGCCGAGACCGATGCGGCATCGAGCGCCACGTCGAACTCGCGCTCACCCGCCTTCAGCGCGTACAAGGCCACGACGAGGGTGCCGACCATGCCGGCGGCCGCGAGATTGACCGCGAGCTTGACGACCGGGATCCCCCACCGCACCACGGGGCCCGCGTCGCCAAGGATGAGGGGTGCTGCACCGCCGCCGTAGGCCAGCGCCCAGACGAGTGCCAGGAGCGCGGCCGCGACGAGGATCACGGGCCCGGCGGCCCGCAGCACGCGGGGATTCACCCCCCAAGCGTAGATCGTTCCCGCTGGGGAACGACCGGAGGGGATGCCGATCAGCGGCATCCCCTCCGGTGTGGTTCGGCGCGGTCGTTACTTGACGGCAGCCTTCAGCTTCGAGCCGGCGGTCACCTTGACGCGCTTGCCGGCGGGGATGGCGATCTCTTCGCCGGTCTGCGGGTTGCGGCCGGTGCGAGCCGAGGTCTCGACCTGCTCGAACGACAGCCATCCGGGGATCGAGACCTTGTTGCCCTTGGCCACGGCCTCCGAGACGGTGGCGAAGAGGGAGTCGAGCACGCTCGAGACGGCGGACTGGCTCTGGCCGGTCGCGCTGGCGATGCTCGCGACGAGTTCGGTCTTGGTGATGGACTTGTCAGCCATATGTGTGTCCTCCAAGGCGACGGATCGTCGCCTCTCGTTTCTTGGACCGAGCGGCGACTGCCTCCCGGCTTGGTCGGAACGACCGCCTCGAATATACCCACGAACCGCGGAATCATGCGGATTTCGGGCCCCGAGAGGGGGGTCACCCGGCGTGTCGCGGCCTCCGTGGGGCCCGTGTGACGCGTGAGACACCATTTTCGGGCCGGGAAACACCGCGATGCGCGGTTTCTCGCGGCGTTCGTGGTGTCTCACCGTGAAGGCGGTTCGAGCGTGTGGAGGGAACGCAGAGCCGCCACGACGTCGTCGTGCCACCGTCGCGCGAGCGGCAGCGCACCGGTGAACAGCGCGGTGTCATGCGTTCCGCCGCGGTACTGCACGACGCTCGCCGCGACGCCGTCGCGTCGCAGCGCCGCGCCGTACGCGTCACCGTGGCCGCGCAGCGGATCGTACTCGGCGGTGAGGATGACCGCGGGCGGCAGCCCGCGGTGCGACGCCGCACGGATGGGCGAGGCGATCGGCTCGCGCGCCGCGGTGGCACGCGGCAGATACGTGCGGGCGACCGAGCGCAGCTCGCGCAGGGCGATAAGCGCCGGAATGCCGAGCGCCCACGTCGCGCGCAGGTCGAGATGGCGCCCGGTGAGGTCGACGACCGGCACCTCGAGCAGCTGCAACCGCAGCGGGTGCCGCGCGCGGTCCCGGTTGACCAGTGTGACGGCCGCCGCGAGCGAGCCGCCCGCGGATATGCCCGCGATGCCGATCCGCTCGGCGTCGATGCCGAGCTCGTCGGCGTGTGCGATGAGCCACTCGAGGCACGCGTACCCCTGCTCGACCTGCGTGGGGTACCGATGCTCGGGAGCCAGCGCGTAGTCGACGGCGACGATCGCGACGCCGGCATCGTGTGCGCGGCGCCGGAAGGCGGCATCCGTCGTCGGGTAGTCGATGCCGCCGATCCGGAACGCTCCCCCGAAGAACGCGATCACGCCGGGCACGGGCCGCTCGGGTTGGGGCGGATGGTAGACACGCACCCTCACGTCGGGGAATCCCGGCACCGGAACGAGGTGTTCGGTGATGCGCAGCTCCGGCCCCGGGGTGCCCACCGTCTCGAGCTCGGTGCGGTCCCACGCGAGGGCCGCGCGGCGGTGCTTCGCCCGGGCCGTCGCGGGTGTTCGGCCCGGGCGGGCCGTCGCGGGTCGAGACCCGGGCGTGCGCCCGAGACCGGGCCGCGCGCCGCCGGGTCTCGGACGGACACCCGGGTCTCGCGGATGCAGGAGGCCGCGCACGGCGTCGCGCACCCGGTGCCACGCCTTGCCGAGCAGGTAGCGGCGATGCACGCGCAGGCGCTCCGCGAAGAAGGGGTCCAGCGGCATCGTGCCCTCCTCGAGGCGGTGGACGGGAATCCTCGTCTGTGCCTGAGGCGCCCGGGTGACCCACCGTACGCGCTCGGCACCGCTCCCCCGCGTGCACGAACTCAGGCTGGGGTCTCGCGGGAAGCCTGATTCAGGCCTTTCCGCCGCATTCAGACGCCGTCAGCCTGAGACAGGGCAGACGGCGAGCGAGGAACGGCCGGCGAGGATCGCCGGCGGGGATGACGAAGGCCCGGATCCAGGAGGATCCGGGCCTTCGTGAAACGCGTCTCGCTTACCAGCTCGACTTCGTCACACCGGGGAGCTCCCCACGGTGTGCCATGTCGCGGAAGCGCACGCGCGAGATGCCGAACTTCTTCAGGTGTCCGCGCGGGCGACCGTCGATGACGTCGCGGTTGCGCAGGCGCACCGGCGATGCGTTGCGGGGCAGCTTCTGCAGGCCCACGCGGGCCTCCTCACGCTGCTCGTCGGTCGAGGTCGGGTCGACGAGCTGCTTCTTCAGCTCGAGGCGCTTCGCCGCGTAGCGGTCGACGACCTCCTGGCGCTGCTTGTTGCGCGCGATCTTGCTCTTCTTGGCCATGATCAGCGCTCCTCTCGGAAATCGACGTGCTTGCGGACCACCGGGTCGTACTTCTTCAGCACGATACGGTCGGGGTTGTTGCGGCGGTTCTTGCGCGTCACGTAGGTGTATCCCGTGCCCGCGGTCGAACGCAGCTTGATGATCGGACGGACGTCCTGAGCCTTCTTCGCCATTAGAGCTTCACACCCTTCGCGACGAGGTCCTTCACGACCGACTCGATACCGCGCGCGTCGATCACCTTGATGCCCTTGGCGGACACGTTCAGGGTGACCTTTCGACCGAGCGACGGAACGTAGTAGGTCTTCTTCTGCACGTTCGGGTCGAAGCGGCGCTTCGTCCGTCGGTGCGAGTGGCTGATGTTGTGACCGAAGCCGGGAACCGCTCCGGTCACCTGGCACACTGCGGCCATGGTGTCTCCTTCTGTACCGTGAAGCCGGACGGCTCCACCCAAGATCCCTTGTCTGCACCCCGCGCCGAAGACGTCCCGCTTGCGGGTCGAGCGATGGTGTGGGGTGCGAACTACGCGCTGGAGTGCGCGCAGACAAACAACGATCCTAGCACGTCGGGCGTGTCGGCTCCGACAGGGCGGCCGCTCCCCTCCCCCACCGGAAGGCGGAGACGGTCGGATCCCCCTCGATCCAGAAGCGCCACGGATACTCCGCGGTGCCGGCGACGCCGGCCACTCCCACGCGCGGGCCGCGGGTGACCGCCGCGAGCGGCTCCTCGCGGAGCCACAGGCGGGCCCGCGCGCCGGCTCGGTCGTCCGGCTCGATCGCGTCGATCCCGTCGTGGACCGGATGCCGCAGGCCCACCGCGTCGCCGAGCCGGCCCGGACCGCGGGCGAGGTCTCGCGGATGGCGCACGACGCCGCGACCGGCGGTGCGGCGTCGGAGGGCGGCATCCTCACCCTCGACGATCTCGCCGGCGCGCAGCAGGATGCCGCCGGCTCCGCCGGCGGGGGCCGCTACGACGTTGACGCACGAGTGGATGCCGTGGCTGAGGTAGACGTAGAGGTGCCCCGGCTCACCCCACATCGTGGCGTTCCGCGCCGTGGGACCCATCCGCGCGTGCGAGCCCGGATCGTGCACGTCGCCGGTTCCGAGCCCGAGATAGGCCTCGACCTCGGTGATGCGCAGCGCAACGCGCTCCTCGGCGACGTCGGTCACGAGCACGCCGCCGAGCAGGCGTGGCGCCACGTCGACGGCGAGCGCGCGCAGGTCCTCGCGCGCGGCGGGGCGCAGTCCGTTGCCGACCCCGCTCATCCGGGCGGGAGCCGGCACCACGACGCATCGAACCCCGCGAGCGCCACGATCTCCTCGTTGTCGGCGAGGGAGAGGGTGTGCGTCTCGACCCGCTCGGGCAGCGGCAGCAGATACCCGTCGTAGCGGTTCGAGACGACATCGGGGGCGATGAGCACGGCCGCATATCGCCCGCTGGGCGACACGCACGTCTGGAGAACGGTGTCTTCGTTGGGCACATCCATCACGATCGCGGTCTCGCCCTCGTCGTCGACGGTTGCGATCGTCGTGGCGATGGGCTGTCCGCCCTCGTCGCGCAAGGACGTCGTGCGCAGGGTGCCGCCGCCGGGAAGGGGCTCCACGTCGTTGAGCGTGCCGAGATCTTCGGCCGAGGCGACCAGGGGCGTCTCGTCACCGGTCGAGAGGTCGAGCACCACCCATCCTTCCGGACGATCGATGACGGCCTCCGACGTGCCGGGGGTGATGCCGGCGATCGCGTTCGCCAGTCCGAACGAGGCCGGGTTCTCCCCCGTCGGCCCGGTGAGCGTCAGGGCGCTGTCGAACCCGACGAACAGCACGCTGTCGGTGTCGGGCACGAACGACCACGAATCGACGCGCGCGTCGCTCCCCTCGACGGCGACCTGCACGGGCGCCTCCTCGGCGGCGGAGTCGTCGACCGATGCCGTGAACAGCGCACTCTCGAGGGCGCCGTCGGTGCCGACCGCCGCGTCGGTGAAGAGGTAGCCGATCCGATCGCCCCGGTCGGCGGCCTGCAGGTCGGAGATCGTGCCCTCGCCCGGCAGGGCCAGCGTGCGCTCGTTCTGCCCCTCGTGGTCGGTGACGATCAGCTGCGACTGATCGTTCTCATCCCGCACCGAGAACACCAGGTGGTCGGCGGTGATGCGGAAGTCCTCGATCGCGGGGTGCGTGAACACCGGGATCGCCTGCTCGCCGTCGAGGTCGGTGACGAAGACCGTGTCGCCGTTCTCGCCGCCGCGCTGCAGCACGAACAGTTCGATGCCGGGGGTCGTGAAGGTTTCGGTGAGGGTCGAGGTGGCTCCGCCCCTCAGCCCGGTCACGTCGTCGATCGTCACGGTGTACTCGGTCTCATCCCACAGCGGCAGGGTGAACCGCACCCCGACGCTGCGCCCCGAGGTGTCCACCGCGAACGGGATGGCCGGCGTGATCGTCACCTGCGACGCGTCGACCTCCTGCAGCGACTGGGTGGTCGTGAAGATGACGCGGGTGCCGGATGCTTCCACAGCGGCCTCGGGATCCACCGCGACGTCGGTCGCGCGCGGTCCCTGGGCGACGCTCACGGCCGCGCCGACGGCGGCGAGCACCACGAGGGTCGCGACGACGATCGCGAAGACGGCCGCGAAGCCGAGCGGGCGCCGACGCGCGACCCCGAGCCTGTCAGTACTCATACGGGTCCTCGGGCTCGTCGATCGCGGTCACCTCGGCTGCATCGACCGTGAGGGTGCCGTCGCTCGCGGCCCGCACGGTGCCGGAGACCTCGACCCACTGCCCCGCCTCGGGCGCCGCCTGCCCGGAGGCGATCGGCACGCTGGCCGGCTGCGCGTCGATGACGCAGTGGGTGATGACCAGGCGGGTCAGGCCGAAGCCGTCGTCGGTCGGGGCGACGAATCCGGTGAGGGTCACCTCCTGGCCGTCGAAGGTCTCCGGCGAGGTGGAGGTCGCGAACACCGTCGCCCACTCGCCGATGCCGAAGGTCGAGGTGTCGCCGGATGCGGCGAGGGTCACCGCATCCTGACCCGCGAACAGCGGCGTGACGCCGACGTCTCGCGCGAGGGCCATCTCGGCAGACAGCGAGGTGGCGGGAAGGACGAGCGTCAGCAGCACGACGCCCGACGCGATGGCGCCGCCGGTGATCGACGCGGCGAGGGCGAGCGGATGCGCGTGGTGGGGGTGCGCAGGGGGACGAGCGTCGTGCGGATCGGCCTCGGACGAATGCGGCTCGTCGGGAGTGACGTGCTCGCGGGGCGGCTGGGGGATCGCGGCGGCCTCGCGAGCCGCGCGGGCCTGCGCGCGCGAGGTCGGACGCGCGTCCGCTTCCTGGAGGGTCGAGACGCCGGAGGCCTCGGGTGCTGCACTCGCGTCCGGCACCGGCTCCGGATCGCGCCGGCGCGGTCCGGGGGCGGGCTCGGACGGCGGCGGACCGTGGTCGTGCCCGTGCTCGGCTTCGGCGCCCAAGGGGAGTGCGAACGAGGCGGCCGCCCCGGCGAGCAGGAGCACCGCCATCGACACCGCGAACCACGACGAGTCGGGGTTGATGTAGAGGTCGAGGTCGCCGGTGAGGGCGAGCGAGACGGTGACGACGGCGATGATCGCCGCGAGTCCGACACCGAGCCAGCGCGTGCCGAGCGCTCCGAGGTCACGCAAAGAGGTTCACCCCCGTCGCGATCGCGAACGCGCTGAGAACAACCACGACGACCACGCCGGCGAGGGCGCGGGTGGTGAAGGTGGTGCGCAGCAGCGCGAGCATCTTGACGTCGACGAGCGGCCCGACCAGCAGGAACGCGACGATGGACCCCGGCGTGAAGGTGGAGGCGAACGACAGCGCGAAGAACGAGTCGACGTTGGAGCAGATCGACACCACCATCGCCAGCGCGATCATCGCGACGATCGACAGGGCGGGGTCGGATCCGATCGCCAGCAGCGTCTCCCGCGGCACGAGCACCTGCACCGCCCCGGCGATCGCGGAGCCGATGATGAGGGCGGGCATCACCGCGCGCAGCTCGACGACGAACTGCGCGAGACTGCGGCGGACGCGTCCGCCCGGCTCGTGCGCGACCAGTTCGCACGTCTCGCGGAAGCGCTCCGTGAGCAGGCCATCGGGGTCGCGGTGCAGGCTGTACAGCCATCCGATGAGGTTCGCGATGAGGTAGCCGCCGACCAGGCGGGCGATGAGGATGCCGTCGTCGAATCCGAACGCGGCGTGCGTCGTGATGATGACGATCGGGTTCACGATCGGCGCCGCGATGAGGAAGGTCATCGTCTCGGGCACGCTGAACCCGCGCATCAGGAGCCCGCGCGCGAACGGCACATTCCCGCACTCGCATACGGGGATGAGCATCCCGAGCAGCGACAGCACGGCTCGGCGGGCCCACGCCGCGCGCGGGAGCCACCGCTCGATGACGCCGGGCGGCACCCACACCTGCACCACGATCGAGAGCACGACGCCCAGGGCGATGAACGGCAGCGACTCGATCAGCACGCTGATCGCGAGGGTCAGCCCGTCTTGCGCGCGCGTGGAGAGCGAAAGCGGGTAGAGCGACGGCAGCAGCAGGTCGATGGCGAACAGCGCCAGCACGACCGCCACGCCGACGCCCGCCCACACCAGCGCGCGGGCGGTCGAGGACGGCTCGTGGAGGGTCTCCGAGCGGCGGCGCGTGTCAGTCGACGGCACGCTCGTTCGCCTGGGCGGCCGTGCACGCGGCGCACAGGCCGAAGATGTCGACGACGTGCTCGGCCTGGGTGAAGCCGTGCTGCGAGGCGGTCGCGTGAGCCCACGTCTCGACGTCGGTCGCGGCGATCTCGACGGTCAGCCCGCAGGATCGGCAGATCAGATGATGGTGATGGCCGGGCGACTCGCAGGCACGGTAGAGGTTCTCTCCGTCGGGACTCTGCAGCGAATCGGCTTCGCCCTTGGCGGCCAGGCCCGCGAGTGCGCGGTAGACGGTGGCCAGCCCGATTCCGGTGTTCTCCTCGCGGAGATGAGCGTGCAGCGCCTGGGCGCTG
>NZ_DEPK01000018.1:0-9171 GCF_002358725.1 Microbacterium sp. UBA3394 | reverse complement strand
CTCCACGAAACCCGGGGCGCTTCAGGGCTGGCCGGACGCAACAGACTCCGTGAGATGAAGCCTGCGCCGTCGGGGGATTCGAGCGACGTGACCGGCGGGGTCAGCCGTTCATCAGCACGAGCATGACGCCCATGCCGGCAGCCATCACGGCATGGCAGGTGGCGTGCAGGCGGTGGTGGCCACTACGGATCAGCCGGAAGAGCCACCACAGCATGGTCGCGGCGCTGAGCGCGACGAAGACAACGTTGACGACGTCGACCCACATCGGGGTGCCCATCATCATCGGGGCGGCGTCACCCATCGGCATCTGACCGTCCATGCCCATCGCGTCGCCGTCACCCACATCCATGGGCATGTGCATGTCGGCCATGAGCAGCGGCATTGCGGCGAGCATCCAGATCATCGCGGCGTTCAGGGTGAGGTGCCCCACCAGGTCGACGCGCCCTGTGGCGGTACGGGCGCGGACCGGAAAAGGCACGAGGGCGAGGGTGAGCACCGCGAAAACCCCGACCTGCACCCAGAGTGCGAGCTCGGACTCCATCGACCAGGACATCCAGATCATCGCGGCCGACATCAGGATGTGGTTGATGTCGACCAGGATCTCCCCGTCGAACGGCTTTCCCTTCCGACGCGTCCTCGTCAGCCGGGGTGCGAGGTCGATCAGGCAGACCAGGCCGGTGAACACGAAAGCGATGGTCAGGATGATGTTCCACGGAGCAGCGATCACACCCAAAGACTACTACAAGTTGTAGTAGTTCTCGAACGTCGAGGGGGTCGCTCAGCGGCGAGGGGTGCGGCGGAAGTTCTGCAGCCGGAGACTGTTGTAGACCACCAGGACGGAGGAGAGCGCCATCGCGCCGGCGGCGATGAGCGGGTTGAGCAGTCCGGCGGCGGCGATCGGGATCGCGGCGATGTTGTATCCGAATGCCCAGCCGAGGTTGGTCTTGATGGTGCGTAGGGTGCGACGGGACAGGCCGATGGCGTCGGGGATGACGGCGAGGTCGTCGCGGACGAGGATGATGTCGGCGGATTTCAGGGCGATGTCGGAGCCGGAGACCATGGCGAGTCCGAGGTCGGCGGCGGCGAGGGCGACGGCGTCGTTGATGCCATCGCCGACCATTGCGACCCGGGCGCCGTTCTCCTGCAGGCTGCGGATCGCGTCGGCCTTCTCGGCGGGCAGCACCCCGGCGAGCACTGTGTCGATGCCGAGGCGGGCGGCGACGCTCGCGGCCGCGGCGGGGGTGTCTCCGGTGAGCAGGACGGTCTTCAAACCTTGGGCGTGCAGCGCGGCGACCGCGGTGCGGGCGTCGCGTTTGATCGTGTCCCGCAGCCCGATCCGCCCCAGGAGCACGCCGCCGCGTGCCACGAGCACGGATGTCTCCGCGGCTTGACCCGCACCGTCGTCGGTGTTCTCGGCGGTGTCTGGCTCGGCGGGCACGTCGATGGCGTGGTCGAGGAGGAACGTCCGGCTGCCGACGAGGATCTGCTCGCCGTGGAGCTGTCCGGAGGCGCCGCGCCCGGGGTGGGTGGTGAATCCGGTCACGGGGGCGATCTCGATGCCCTGGTTCTCCGCAGCGGTGAGGATGGCGCGGGCGATGATGTGCTCGGAGCCGCGTTCGATGGCTGCGGCGACGCCGAGGAGTTCCTGTTCGGTGACGCCGTCCACGGGGGCGAGGTGGTGGGCGGTCATCGCCCCGGTGGTGAGGGTCCCTGTCTTGTCTAGGACGACGGTGGTGATGGTGCCGCTGGCTTCAAGCGCGTCCTGGCCTTTGACGAGGATGCCCAGTGTCGCGCCCCGGCCGATGCCGACCATCAGCGCGGTCGGTGTCGCGAGCCCGAGGGCACAGGGGCAGGCGATGATGAGCACCGAGATCCCGATCCCGAAGGCCTGCTCGAACGACGTCCCGGCGATCATCCACCCGGCGGCGACGAGGACGGCCAGGACGATCACGGCGGGCACGAAGTAGCTGGTGACCTTGTCGACGAGGGTCTGCACCCGGGCTTTGCGGGCCTGAGCCTGCTCCGCGAGTGCCGCCATCTGCGCGAGTTGAGTGTGCGCGCCCACGGAGGTCGCCCGCACCTCCAGCCGTCCGTCCGTGCTGATCGTGCCGCCGACCACCGCATCTCCCGGTGTCAGGTCGGCGGGGACGGGTTCGCCGGTGAGCATGCTGGTGTCCACGGCCGCCGCCCCTGCGATGATCAGGCCGTCCGCGGGGATGGTCTCTCCCGGGAGCACCACGAACACGTCCCCGGCGCGCAGCGCGGTCGCCGGCTGGATCTCCTCGGTGTTGTCGGTGCGGATGCGGACGTGGGTGGCGGCGAGCTGGTTCAGCGCGCCGAGCACGTCGCCGGCTTTGCGTCGGGAGCGGGTCTCGAAGTAGCGGCCGGCGAGCTGGAAGGTGGTCATCCCGGCGGCGACATCGAGATAGATGGAGTTGGCGCCCTCCGGGGTCACCCCGAACCCGAGCCAGTACCCGGCGCCCCCTTGACCGAGGCCGAACAGCAGGGTGGCGACCGCCCACCCGAAAGATGCGGCGATGCCGAGTGAGACGAGGGTGTCCATGCTGACCGTGCCGTGGCGCAGGTTGCGCAGGGTCGCCTTGTGGAAGGGCCAGGCCGCCCAGCCCACGATCGGCAGCGCCAACAGCACGCACACCCATTCCCATCCTGGGAACCGCCACCCCGGCACCAGGGCCAGGACGATGGTGATGTCCATCAGGGGGACGGTGAGGATCGCCGAGACGAGCAGACGACGTCGCAGTGAGCTGATCCGCACCTCGGTGGCGCGCCGCGACCAGGCGTCGTCCGCGTCATCGTGCGGGTGCGCCCCGTACCCGGCCTTTTCTACCCGCCGGACCGCCTCGTCGACCCGGTCCGGGGAGAGTCCTGTGACGAGGGCGCGTTCGGTGGCGTAGTTCACGCTTGCGCTCACCCCGTCCAGGCCGTTCAGTGCACGCTCGACCCGGCCCGCGCAGGCCGCGCAGGTCATCCCGGACACATCTAGCTGCACCGCCTCCAGCACCGGCGTGGTGGTCGTGGTGGTCATGTGTCGTTCTCCTCCACGGTTCGGGGCGCTGGCCGCGCGACACCGCGCGCGGCCAGCTGCTCGAGCATCCGGTTGTACTGGTCGAACTCGTCGTCGCGGCCGGTGTCCAGATGCCGATCCTTCCGGCGGGCGTCCTTCGCATCCTGCCTGGACCATTGGATGCCCAGGGCGATGATGACCAGCAGCAGCGGGATCTCACCCCCCGCCCACGCGACCCCGCCTGCGAAGTACTGCGCGGCGGGCAGGTCCGACCAGGGCAACCCGAAATAGCGGTAGAAGTCCTCGGCGATCAGCATGTTCCCGGTCATCAGGATCACCCCGAAGAACGCGTGGAACGGCATCGCGGCGAGCACGAACCCGAGCTTGCCGATGTGGGGCAGTGGCCGCGGTGGCCGGTCGACGCCGATCACGAGCGCGTAGAACAGGTACCCGGCGATCAGGAAGTGCACGTTCATCAGCTGATGCGCCCAATGGAAACGCATGAACTCCCCGAAGATGCCGGTGAAGTACAGGCCGTAGTAGGAGCCGACGAACAGAATGAACACGATCAGCGGGTTGAACACGAACCGCAGCACCGGCCAGTGCAGCACCCACGTGATCCAATCGTGCATTCCCACCGGCCGGGCGGGGTCGGAGCGGGTCGCGCGCAGCAGCAGCGTGATCACCCCGCCGAGGACCAACAGGATCGGGGCGGCCATGTTCAGGCTCATGTGCACGATCATGTGCACCCCGAAGTCCGGGGCGGAGTACTTCCCGAACCCCGAGCTGGTAACGAAGACCACCACCGCCCACCCGGCGACCCAGGCGGCCGTCCGCCCCGCCGGCCATGCGTCGCCACGTAGCCGCACACGCCGCACCGCCCACAGGTACACCGTCACCGCGGCGATCGCGGCGACGAGGAACAGGATGTTCGGCCGCCACTGCGTGAACAGCACCAGCGCTGTCGGCGGGTCGAGGACCTCGAACCCGAGGAACACCTGCGAGATGCTCGTCGGCGCGAAATACTGCGGCGGCGGGATCCGGGTCATCGCAGTGGTCACACCGAGCCATCCGCCGATCATGACCGTCGTTACCACTAGCAGCCCGGTGATCCGGTGCGCGGTCAACCGTCCGCGCCGCCCCCACACCCATCCGGTCGCGGTGATGGACACCACGCCCAGCAGGAAGAGACCCCGAATAAGGATCTGCCAGCCGGTGACCGACTCTAGCAGCCCGGTTCCGGCGAGCTTGAACCACGCCAGCAGCAGGTCGCTGGCCACGATGACCGGCAGCAGCACCGCCAGTGTCTTTCCTAGCCGCCACAGAATCAACGGGTCGATGAGCCGACCGGTCAGGACCCGGGCCGCGCCGACCAGCAGCAGCCCGAACGCCGCACTGGTCAGCAGCGTCTGGTAGATGCCCGCGTCGCTGCCGAAGTCGTGGTTCGGGCCGACCAGGATCTGTCCGACCGCCACCGGTGCGAGCACCCCGAACACGGACGCCCACAACGGGATCAGTAGCCCCGTCCACCGTTCGGTGAACATGCTCGCCCCGAACGTCACCATCGCCGCGACGAACGCGACCGTCCACGCTCGCGGGAACGCGCTCGCGTCATACAGGAACGACATCGCCCCCGGCTCGCCGAGTCGGGAGAACGGGATGCCGCTGCTGTCCAGCATCTCCAAGACGATCATCGCGCCGGCCGATGTTGCCCACGCCGCCGACGCGACCTGCAGCACCGTCAGCTCGACCGACCCGGCCATCCGGGACGCATCCCGCCCGCGCACGTTGCGGAAGAACAGAATCCACAACACCGCACCGACCGTGACGGTCGAGGACAGGTCCGCGACCCCCTGCCCGGCCGCGGTGGAGATCGCCACATCCAGACCCGGGAAGCTGACGAAGATCCGGTCGTACGGAGCCTCACCGGCGAGGATCGTGGTCACCACCGCCGGCGCCACCGACAACATCACCACGAAGACGGTGAGCAGGACCAGCGGCCACCGGCCGAGGCGTCTGACCGGGGGGTCGGACACCGGTGCGACGCCGGGTACGGGCGGAGGTGCGACGGTCACAACCGGTCGGTCGCCCATGAGAGCACCGAGTAGCCGGCCTCCGTGACCGCCGATTCGACGGCGGCGTGTGCCACCGGGCCCGTCTGCTGCAGCCGGACCCGGCCGGACGTGGCATCCGCTTCCACCCGGACGACCCCCGGCACCTCGCTCAGTGCCGTCCGCAGCGCCTGCTCGCAGTGCGCGCAGGTCATCCCGTTCACCACGAACTCGGACTCATCTATACCCATTACATCCTCCCGTCACACGCCCCCCTAACTCTACAAGATGTCCAAGATCGCTTGGTCAGGACGACCCGTGGAGCCAGGGGGATTTGACGGGCGTTCTCACTGGAACCGGCGACGCGAGGGTGAGTTACGGGCAGTCGCGCCCGCCTCAGTGCTTGTCTGGACGTCTGCGCGACGACGTCACCGATGGGGAGTCCCGAGCCCTGCCACTGTCCGGAGCTGTTCGATGCGATCTGCGGTGCCCTCCGTCACGTGGGGAGGATCCGAATCGCCTGCGGCAACCGCCGACGCGCCGCGGACGGCCAGCGGCGAGCAGTGAGGCGGACGGCACGCAGGTGCATACTCTCATCACCGGCCGCGTTCGCGAGGACGGTCAGCGCGTTGGCAAGATGAGCAGCGCCGGCCTGCCGGGCGGCCGCGTCATCCGCGGCCAACTCGATCAGCAGCACGGTCGCTCGCTGCAGTGCGCGCCCCGGCCGGACGCGGGACAGGCACAACGCATTGATCTGCGCGATCCGGACCGCCCACCCGTGCCGTTGCCGCAGATGCGCGTACTCATGCGCGAGGACCGCCTGCAGCTGCGATACCGTGAGCGTCTCCTCCATCGCCGTGGAGAGGAGAATCTCCGGGTGCTTCCCGGGGACAGCGCACGCGATGAGCTGGTCGCCGCGGAACCGTACCAGGGTGAACCCGTCCCGCTCCTCCCGCGATCGGGCCACCGCCGCCGCCACCTGACTTGACTGTCCGACGCCGGTCGATGCCGCAGCCGACGTGGCCACGAACGCGATCACCGCCCCGAAAGCCCCCAGGCCCAGCCACCCGCTCGCCGTCACCAGCACAGCCTGACCGTGCGAGGCCACCTCCGAGACGGTCACGGCCGCCACGACACTGCCCATCACTGCGGCGGCGGCCAGACTCAGCCCGAGGAAGAATGCTACGAACCACGCGGTCAGCGCCGCCCGCGGGTGCAGCAACTGCCACCGTCCCACCGTCAGCACCAGCGGGCTCAACACCGCCGTCAGCACCGCGGCGCCCGCGCACGCTGCCACGAAAAGCAACAGGCCTTCGCCTGTCACCGCGGACGGCCCGTGTCAGGGAACACCGACCGCAACAGCGCGATGTCCTGCGCGTCCAGGTTGCCCGCGAATGCCAGCAACGCTGCCTTCCGATCCTCCGCCTGGTCGAGGGTGGAGATCATCGACGCGCACGCGTCCTTGCCATCCGGTCGCGGTACCGAAAAACGCACCTTCCTAGGCGACTGCTCGATGCGCAGCACTTGACCCTTGCGCTCCAGCCGGGTCAGTGCGGTCATCAACGTCGTGTACGCAGGCACAGGCCCCGAGAACAACTCCTGCAACTGGCGAGCACTAAGAGGTTCCTCCTGCCCCCGCAGCAGCCGCAGCAGCTCACGCTCGAGCTCGCCCCACTCCCTGGTCCGTGCACCCGTCATCGCTCACCTCGGCACCCACGCTAGTACAACCGCTGGATCAATGATGCTTTACGGGAGCGGGGTCCTTACGCTGCCGGAGTGGTTGACTGAAAACCGGGAGTGTCTGATTAACGGTGGATCTGGTCGGGCCTGACCGAAAGGAAGGGCGATGACCGATGTCATCGAGATGATCGATCCTGTGACGGGAGCGATCATCGACGAGCAGCAGCTCGCGGAGCAGCTGTTGAAGCAGGCGAAGGAACAGGGAGTCGACCTCGTCGGCCCCGACGGGTTGTTGAACGGGCTGACCAAACGGGTGCTGGAGACCGCGCTCGAGGCGGAGATGACCGAGCACCTCGGATACGAGAAGCACGGCAACGGCGTCACCGACAATGCCCGCAACGGCACGAGATCGAAGACGGTGCTCACCGAAGTCGGCGCGGTGCAGATCGACGTGCCCAGGGATCGGGACGGGTCATTCGAACCGAAGATCGTGAAGAAGCGACAGCGGCGGCTGACCGGGGTCGACGAGATCGTGTTGTCGTTGACCGCGCGCGGGCTGACGACCGGGGAGGTCGCCGCGCACTTCACCGACGTCTACGGCGCCTCCGTGTCGAAGGACACGATCTCGAGGATCACGGACAAGGTGATCGACGAGATGACCGAGTGGGCGAACCGGCCGCTGGATCGCGTCTACCCGGTGGTGTTCATCGACGCGCTGGTCGTGAAGGTCCGAGACGGGCAGGTGCGCAACAAACCGTTCTATCTCGCCGTGGGCGTCACCGTGAACGGCGAGAGGGACATCCTCGGGATCTGGGCCGGCGACGGCGGCGAGGGCGCGAAGTTCTGGCTCGGCGTACTCACCGAGATCAAGAACCGCGGCGCCGAGGACGTGTGCATCGTCGTCTGCGACGGGCTCAAGGGGTTGCCGGAATCGATCAACACGGCCTGGCCGCTCGCGACGGTGCAGACCTGCATCATCCACCTGATCCGGAACACGTTCCGGTTCGCGTCCCGGCACTACTGGGAAGAGATGGGCAAAGACCTCCGCCCCGTGTACACCGCCCCGACCGAGGCCGCCGCGGCGGAACGGTTCCGCGAGTTCGACACGAAGTGGGGGCAGCAGTACCCGGCGATCAGCAAACTGTGGCAGAACGCGTGGGCCGAGTTCGTGCCGTTCCTGGACTGGGTCGTCGAGATCCGCCGCATCATCTGCTCGACGAACGCGATCGAGTCGCTCAACGCGAGATACCGGCGCGCGGTGCGCGCCCGCGGGCACTTCCCGAACGATGCCGCCGCACTGAAGTGTCTCTACCTCGTGACCCGCTCACTTGACCCCACAGGTCGAGGCAGGGCACGCTGGGCGACGAGGTGGAAGCCCGCGCTGAACGCGTTCGCTATCGCCTTCGAAGGCCGAATCAACTAATGACCGCCCGACCAGATCCACCGTTTATCGGACAGACCCGCCACGTCCTCATCGGGGTCATGGTCTGCATCGTGTCGCACCGAGGTCTGTTTCGGAATCGAGATGTTTGGCGCGGCCGAGATGATGCTGTCTCGCGCGGCCTGGCGCAGGATCATCATCAAGACGATCAGCACCGGCTGCGTAATGCAGTTGAACTTCGACTTGGGATTGAGCGGCGATGGGATCTTGTCCAAGCGGTCGGTCATCTCGTTGATTCGAGTCACATCGATATCACGGATAGGCGTGTCTCCGAACTCAGGAACAAGGTATCCGGTGACCTTGCTCTGGTAGGAACGAACGGTTCCTGCCGCGCGCCTCTTACCGCTGCGCCCCGGTCGCGTGCGGATCATCTCGATCCAGCGCTCGGAATATTCTGCGAAGCCGATCGACCGGGCTTCGTCTGCTTCGGCCTCCGCCCGCAGCCGCGCGGCGAGTACCGCCGGGGGCTCCCACAGCTCGCGCGCGATCTTCGTGTGCACTCCGGCGAGCCACGTCCGCGCATCGGTCTTCGTCATAAACGTCAACGGTTTGTCGTCGTCCGTGCGGGCCGTGTGCATCTCGCCGTCCGGTCCTGGATAGCGGGCTTGCCAGCGCCCCGACGGAAGCTTCCGCAGCCGCCCCCATGCCTCGCGCTTCTTGGCGGATTTCTCTCTTTCCTGAGTGCTCATGATGCTCTCCCGTGGACTCTATTGGACTCTCGCGGGCGGTTGTGCCCCCTCGTGCCCCCTGCGGAGCAAAGGCGGCAAAACCCGCAGAATCTCGCGGATCTCGGGCCGTTCAGAGCATCTTGTGGGGCACGCTGGGGCACGACATCAGGGGCATGCCGAACCTGTTTTCCGCTCGGCAGGCACCCCCTCACCCATGTCTCAGGTGCGTTCGTGCCCCCGTCATGCCCCACGGAACGGGTACTGGTGTTCATCTGTGTCCTCCTGAGGCTGTCGCATGAATCTGCA
>NZ_DEPK01000105.1:0-4846 GCF_002358725.1 Microbacterium sp. UBA3394 | reverse complement strand
CGCACCTCGCCCCACGCGGGCGTCTCGATGTTGCGGAAGACGCTCGCCTGCGAGGCGTGCGCCACGACGTCGTCGCGGGTCACCTCGCCGGCAGCGCCGGTCGGGGTCACGGCCGAGAGGTCGACCCCGAGGTCGCGGGCGAGCTTGCGGATGGGCGGCTTGGCCACCACGCCGACCGACGACGTGATGCGCTCCGCGGCCGACACCGGGGGCTTCCGACGCCGGGACTGGACGGGGCCGCCGGAGCCGTAGCCGACGAGGACCGATCCCGATCCGTCCGGTTCCGGGGCCTCGGCGGCCTCCCCGTGCTCCGAGCGCCCGACGGTGGTGTCGACGCCGGAGGCGGCATCCGCAATGGTGATGATCGCCGCACCCACCTCGACGGTGTCGCCCTCGGCGACGAGCAGATCGCCGACGGTACCGGCGAACGGCGAGGGGAGCTCGACGAGCGACTTGGCCGTCTCGATCTCGACGATCACGTCGTTGACGGCGATCTCGTCGCCGGGAGAGACGCGCCACGAGACGATCTCGGCCTCGGTGAGACCCTCCCCGACGTCGGGGAGGACGAATGTCTGCGTGCTCATGGCGTTCCTCTGCTGGGGCGGGTCAGTAGGCGAGGGCGCGGTCGACGGCCTCGAGGATGCGGTCGGGATCGGGCAGGTAGACGCCTTCGAGCTTGGCCGCGGGGAAGGGCGTGTCGAAGCCCGACACGCGCAGCACCGGCGCCTCGAGAGCGTAGAACGCCTTCTCGGTCACCGTCGCCGCGATCTCCGATCCGAGGCTGACGAACCCGGGCGCCTCCTGCGCGTAGACCATGCGGCCGGTGCGCCGCACCGAGTCGAGGAGGGGGCCGTAGTCGACCGGCGAGAGCGAGCGCACGTCGACCACTTCGCAGCTGGTCCCCTCGGACTCCGCGAGAGCGGCCGCCTGCAGGAGCGTCGTCACCATGGCGCCGTGACCGACGAGGGTGACGTCGGTGCCGCGCCGCACGACACGGGAGGCGTGCAGCGGCACGGCCGGAGCCGTGAGATCGACCTCGCCCTTCTGCCAGTAGCGTGCCTTCGGCTCGAGGAAGACGACGGGATCGGGCGATTCGATCGCCTCCTGGATCATCCAGTACGCGTCGTTCGGCGTCGACGGGCTCACCACGCGCAGCCCGGGCGTGTGGGCGAAGTAGGTTTCGGGCGATTCCTGGTGGTGCTCGACCGCGCCGATGTGTCCGCCGTAGGGGATGCGGATCACGACCGGCATCTGCACGGCGCCCTCGTGGCGGTTGGTGATCTTCGCCAGCTGCGTCGTGATCTGATCGAACGCCGGGAAGACGAACCCGTCGAACTGGATCTCGATCACCGGTCGGAATCCGCCCATCGCCAGGCCGATCGCGGTGCCGACGATGCCGGACTCGGCGAGCGGGGTGTCGAGCACGCGACGCTCGCCGAACTCGGCCTGCAGCCCCTCCGTCACGCGGAAGACGCCGCCGAGGCGGCCGATGTCCTCGCCCATGAGCAGCACGCGGTCACTCGCGGACATCGCGGCGCGCAGGCCGGCGTTGAGGGCCTTGGCGATCGGCATGACCGCGGTGGTCTCGCTCGCTGCGGGTGTTGCCGTGGGCGTGGCCGTCGCGGCATCCGTGCTCATCGCGTCTCCCCCTCGAACGTCGCTTCGTAGGCCGCCAGCCACGCACGCTGCTCATCGATCAGCGGATGCGGGGCGGAATACACGTGGGCGAACATGGCTTCGGCGTCTATTCCGCCGAGAGCATTCGTGCGCACGCGGGCGTCGTCGGCCACCGCCCGCGACTCCGCCTCGACGTCGGCGAAGAACGCCGCGGACGCGCCGCGGCCCTCCAGGTAGGCGCGCATGCGCGCGATCGGGTCGCGCCGCGCCCAGGACTGCTCCTCGTCGGACGTGCGGTACTTGGTGGGGTCGTCGCTCGTGGTGTGCGCACCCATTCGGTAGGTGAGCGCCTCGATCGCACGCGGACCGTCGCCGCCGCGCGCCTCGTCGAGCGCCCGGCGCGTGACCGCGTAGCTGGCGAGCACGTCGTTGCCGTCGACCTGCACGCTGGGGATGCCGTATCCCGTGCCGCGCTGGACGAGCGGGGCGCGCGACTGCGTCGCGACGGGCACCGAGATGGCCCAGTGGTTGTTCTGCAGGAAGAAGACCTCGGGCGTGCGGTAGCTCGCTGCGAAGACCATCGCCTCGTGCACGTCGCCCTGGCTGGACGCACCGTCGCCGTAGTAGACGATCACCGCCGCGTCGCGGTCGGGATCTCCGGTGCCGCTTCGGCCGTCGAAGACCATGCCCATGGCCAGCCCGGTCGCGTGCAGCGCCTGCGCACCGAGCACCAGCGTGTAGATGTGGGTGTTGCCGTTCTTGGGGTCGGCCGGATCCCATCCGCCGTGCGTGAGACCCCGCATGAGACGGATGATGTCGACGGGGTCCACTCCGCGTATGCGGCAGACGGCATGCTCCCGATAGGAGGGGAAGAGGTGGTCCTGCGCGCGGGCGGCCCGAGCGGATCCCACCTGCGCGGCCTCCTGCCCGAAGCTCGGCGGCCACAGCGCGAGCTGACCCTGACGCTGCAGATGCGTCGCCTGCTGATCGAAGGCTCGGATCACCGCCATGTCGCGATAGAAGGTCTCGAGATCGGCGTCGTCGAGCGCTTCGATGTAGGGCAGATAGGCCTCGGCGGCGGCGCTCGGGGAGAGCGAGCCGTCGGCGTCGAGGAGGCGTACGACGTCGGGATGTTCGGACGTGCCGTGTGCGGGCGCTTCGGGCGGGGTCACCGTTCTACGCTAGCCCGCCGTCCGGGGTGGCCCGCTGGGAGATCATGCACAACGGATTCCGCGATGCGTAGGACCTTGTCCACAGATTCCTCTTCGCCGACGGAGATCCGGATGCCGTCACCGGCGAAGGGCCGCACGATGAGGCCTGCTGCCTCGAACGCCGCCGCGATCGTCATCGACGCGTCACCGGAAGGGAGCCACACGAAGTTCCCCTGCGCCTGCGGAATCCGCCACCCCACCTCGCGCAGCTGTGCGGCCAAGCGATCCCGCCGTTCCCCGATCACGGCGACACGCGCTCGGAGCTCGTCCTCCAGCTCGAGGCTGGCGATCGCCGCAACTTCGGACTGCCCGGTCACCGACAGCGGAATCGCGGTGCTGCGGGCCGCATCGAGCACCCGAGGGTGGCCGAGGGCGTACCCGACGCGGAGTCCCGCGAGACCGAAGGCCTTGGAGAACGTGCGGCAGACCACGACGTTGGGCCGCTCGGTCGCGAGCACACGCGTGCCGTCGACCGCGTCGGGATCGGTCACGAACTCGGCGTAGGCCTCGTCGAGGATGATGAGCAGGTCATCGGGCACCCGCGCGACGAACGCGTCGAACTCGGCCTGGGTGACGACCGGCCCGGTGGGGTTGTTCGGCGAGCAGACGAGCACAGCTCGCGTGCGGGCGGTGACGGCCGCCGCCATCGCGTCCAGGTCATGACGCGCGTCGTCGGTCACCGGGACCTGCACGCCGGTCGCCCCGGCGAGCACCGTCAACCAGGGATAGGCCTCGAAGGAGCGCCACGCGTAGATCACCTCGTCGCCCGGAGTGGAGACGGCCTGCACGAGCTGGGCCAGGATCGACACGCTGCCGGCACCGATGTGCACGCGCGAGACATCGACGTCGTAGCGTGCGGCGAGGCGCTCGCGCAGCAGGGTCGCCGCCGCATCCGGATAGCGGTTGACGCCGACGGACTCCCGCAGCACCTCGACGACGCCCGGCAGGGGATCGAACGGGTTCTCGTTGCTGGAGAGCTTGTAGGCGTCGGCCCCCGCCTGGCGCCCCTGCTTGTAGGGGGGCAGCGCCGCGATGTCGGCGCGCACGCGCACGGGGATGTCGGATCCGTCGGTCACGGCCCGAGTCTACGACTCGCGCACTGTCGCACCGAGGTGCGCGCGTGGGAGACTGGCGCCACTATGGGCTTCCTGCTTCGTGTCGTCGTCAATGCGTTCGCCATCTGGATCGTCACCCTCATTCCGGTGCTCGGTGTAAGCGTCATCCCCTTCGAGCCCGGCGAGACGCTGCAGCTGGTGCTCACCCTGCTCCTGGTCGCGGCGATCTTCGCGCTCGTGAACACGCTCATCGGCACCGTGATCAAGGTGCTCGCCTTCCCCATCTACATCCTCACGCTCGGCCTGATCGGCCTGGTGATCAACGGTTTCCTGCTGTGGCTGACCGCCTGGATCACGGGATTCTGGAACTTCGGCCTGCGGGTCGAGGACTTCTGGTGGGGGATCGTGGCGGCCATCGTGATCTCGCTCATCAACTGGATCGCCGGCATCATCCTGCGCCCGCGCGACAAGGGCTGAGCCGGCCGCGGCTCACTGTCCGCCACCTCCCGCGGACCGGTCGGAGCGGCGGTGGGCGGTGTACTCGAACACCTCGACGCCGTCCGCCTCGGCCAGCGCATCGACCAGGTCGTGCACGCCGTCCACGCGCGGATCGTCGCTCTGATCGATCAACGCCGCCGTCTCGGTGTAGGCGGACATGTGATGCGCGGGGATCGTGAGATCGTCGATCCCCGCGTCGGGATCGGCGCTGCGTTCGACCACGACGCTTCCGGGTGCACCCACCGCCTGCGCGTGGCCCCCGCCCGACAGGGCGGCCACCGGATCATCGGTGTGCCGCACGGTGACCGCCAGCACGTCGTCGCCGACGTCGGCGTGCACCGGGGAGCCGAAGGTCATGACGGTGCGCACGTCGTAGGTGCCCTCGAGCGCCAGGTGCGAGGTGACCATGGCGGCCTGGGAGTGCGCGGCGGTGTGCACGACGTCTCCCGGCCGGATGCCGGCATC
>NZ_DEPK01000027.1:0-3995 GCF_002358725.1 Microbacterium sp. UBA3394 | reverse complement strand
TTGACGACCTTGCGACCGCCCTTGTTGCCGAACTCGACCGCACCGGCGGCGAGGGCGAACAGCGTGTCGTCGCCGC
The DNA here is from genome assembly GCF_002358725.1 of Microbacterium sp. UBA3394. NCBI lineage: Bacteria > Bacillati > Actinomycetota > Actinomycetes > Micrococcales > Microbacteriaceae > Microbacterium > Microbacterium sp. UBA3394. Next base: position 3,919 of record NZ_DEPK01000027.1, on the reverse strand, counting down.
CCCGGCCGACGTTGGCGCCCGGGTGGAAGTGGGTTCCGCGCTGACGGACGATGATCTCGCCTGCGCCGACGACCTGACCGCCGAAGCGCTTCACGCCGAGGCGCTGCGCGTTGGAGTCACGACCGTTGCGAGTGGAGCTTGCGCCCTTCTTGTGTGCCATCTCAGCTTCTTCCTGGAGTTACTTGATGCCGGTGACCTTGACGCGCGTGAGGTCCTGGCGGTGCCCCTGGCGCTTCTTGTAGCCGGTCTTGTTCTTGAACTTCTGGATCACGATCTTGGGGCCGCGCTCCTCACCGAGGACCTCGGCGGTCACCGAGACCTTCGCCAGCTTGTCGGCGTCGGTCGTGACGGCGTCGCCGTCGACGAGCAGGACGGCCGGAAGCTGCACCTTGTCACCGATCTGAGCAGCCAGACGATCGAGAACGACGATCGAGCCGACCTCGACCTTCTCCTGCCGGCCACCGGCGCGCACAACTGCGTAAACCACTTCACACCTTGTTTCGTCTTGGGGAGCGCACGGCTCCGGTTGTCTTGAAAGACGGGTAACGGTGCGGAAGCCATGCTCTCGGCGTGTCACCATGAGTATGCGGCACGCTACGCACCAAAGGAATACTTTACCGGATGCCGCAGCGCCGCGCAAAGCGACGCCGCCGGAGTCCGCGCCGTAGGATCGCGGGATGGCGATCCTGATCGATCCACCTCGCTGGCCTGCGCACGGGCGCCTGTGGTCTCACCTGATCAGCGATGCGAGCCTCGACGAACTGCACCGCTTCGCAGCGGCGAACGGCATCCCCCGTCGCGGATTCGACCGCGATCACTACGACGTTCCCGACGAGGCCTACGACCGTCTCGTGGCCGCAGGCGCTCATGCCGTCGGCGGCCACGAACTGGTCCGCCGCCTCATCGCCTCCGGACTGCGCGTCACCGCTCGCGAGCGCCGCGGGCGATGACGCGCGACCTCCGCGTCAGTCCTCGCTCGGCGGGGCCGGCGTGACGGTGCTCACCGGTGTACCCGTCAAGGCGGCGGTGGTCACCCGGCGCCGACCGCGTCCCTGACCGGGGGCCTTCGGCTCGGGGAGCGCATCCAGAACGGAGTCCAGGAGGACATCCGTCTCCGTGCGGGGACCCTTCGATGACTCGGGCTTCTTGCGGCGGGGCTTCTTGCCTCGATCCGCGTGCTCGGCCCGGGATTCGTCCTTCGGGGCAGGCTGGCCGTCCTTGGGCTCGGGCAGCACGACATCCACCTGTCCACCGGCGGCGGGGGCGTCCTCTCCCTGCGACGGATGGATCGTCGAGGCCGCGATCTGCGCCAGCGCCGACTTCACGCCTTCGGTGATCGTATGCGTGCCGCCGCCCTGGGACGACGACGATCCGTTGCCGTTGCCCTGCGAGGAACCGCCGTTGCCGTTCTGGCGCTGTCGACGACCGCTCGAGGACGACCCCGATGACCGATGCTTGACGACCGGGTCGTGATGGACGATCACGCCGCGGCCGGCGCACACCTCGCACGCCTCGCTGAAGGTCTCCAGCAGCCCGAGACCCAGCTTCTTGCGCGTCATCTGCACGAGTCCGAGCGACGTGACCTCGGCCACCTGGTGCTTGGTCCGGTCGCGACTGAGGCACTCGACCAGACGCCGCAGCACGAGGTCGCGGTTGGATTCGAGCACCATGTCGATGAAGTCGACCACGATGATTCCGCCGATGTCGCGCAGCCGCAGCTGCCGCACGATCTCCTCGGCAGCCTCGAGGTTGTTCTTCGTGACCGTCTCTTCGAGGTTCCCGCCGGATCCGACGAACTTGCCGGTGTTGACGTCGACGACGGTCATCGCCTCGGTGCGGTCGATGACGAGCGATCCGCCCGAGGGCAGCCACACCTTGCGGTCCAGCGCCTTCTCGATCTGCTCGGTGATGCGGAAGCGGTCGAACGGGTCTCGGTCCTCTTCGTAGGACTCGACGCGATCGAGGAGGTCGGGAGCGACCCCTTCGAGGTACGCGGTGATGGTCTGGTGCGCATCCTCACCCTGGATGAGCATCTTCGAGAAGTCCTCGTTGAAGACGTCGCGCACGATCTTGACCAGCAGATCGGGCTCCGAGTGCAGCAGCGCCGGGGCCTGCTGGGATTCGACCTGGCGTCCGATGTGCTCCCACTGCGTCGTGAGCCGGTTGACGTCGCGTGTCAGCTGCTCCTCCGTGGCGCCCTCGGCGGCGGTGCGCACGATGACGCCGGAGGACTCGGGCAGCACCTCCTTGAGGATCTTCTTCAGACGCGCCCGTTCGGTGTCGGGGAGCTTGCGCGAGATGCCGTTCATGGCGCCGCCGGGCACGTACACGAGGTAGCGCCCGGGGAGCGAGATCTGGCTCGTCAGTCGCGCGCCCTTGTGTCCGACCGGGTCCTTCGTCACCTGCACGAGCACCTTGTCGCCCGATTTCAGCGCGAGCTCGATCCGTCGCGGCTGATTGCCGGTCTCGACGGCGTCCCAGTCCACTTCACCGGAATAGAGCACGGCGTTGCGTCCCCGGCCGATGTCGACGAACGCGGCCTCCATGCTGGGGAGCACGTTCTGCACGCGACCGAGATAGACGTTCCCGATGAGAGACGAGTCCTGATTGCGGGCCACATAGTGCTCGACGAGGACGTCGTCCTCCAGCACCGCGATCTGGATCCGGCCGTTCTTCGATCGCACCACCATGACCCGGTCGACGGCCTCGCGGCGCGCGAGGAATTCGGCCTCGGTGACCACGGCACGACGGCGACCGGCTTCGCGCCCGTCACGGCGGCGCTGCTTCTTCGCCTCGAGGCGCGTGGATCCCTTGATCCGCTGCGGCTCGGTCACGACCTCGACGGCCCGCTTGCGGCCGGAGGACCGGGGCGATTCGTCGTCGCCGTCGCTCTTGTCGTTCTGGCCGCCGCCTCCGCGACGTCGACCACGGCGGCGAGAGCTGCCCCCCGACTGCTGCTCCCGGTCGCTTTCGACGTCGTCATCGGGCCGCGCCGGCAGCACCGCGATCTCGGGTGCGTAGAAGTGCAGCTGCGTCGACACCGCGGAGACGAACCGCTCCGGCAGGAGACCGAGACTGACAGCGGTCAGTCTCTCCGGTTCGGCAGGTTCTTCGGGCGTCGCCGGAGGAACCTCGGGCTCGGCCGTGGTCTCGGACTCAGCCGGAGACTCGGTGCCAGGGGACGGCGCCGGCTCGGAGGACGCTTCCTCCTGGGTGGGCGCCGTGACCTCGGCGGCCCCCGCGGGTTCCGAGAGTTCCGGCGTCCCGCCGTCGGACGACTGTTCCGCCTCTACGTTCGTCTCCACCGGAGCGTCCGGTTCGGAGTCTGCTGGGACGTGTGCATCATTTCCATCGGCCATCTCTGGCGTACTCCCCGCGGGTGACACCGCGCGTCACCCGTCGAAATCTCGTGCGTGGCGCCCTCCCTGGGAAGGGGCGTCCTCGCGAACTCACTCGGTGTGTCGTCGCGCCCGGTCCAGCGGGTTCCGCGACGACGATAGGGCGTTCATCGCCCGAAGTCTTCTGTCGATGCCCGTGGCGGCGCGGCCGCCGTGCATCGCCGTTCATTATCGCACTTTCGCTCCGATAATGCGCGACCGCGGCCGCAGGCGGTCCACAGCAGACCCATAGCGGACGATGAGAGGATCGCCGTATGGCTTCGCCCTCGTCGCACACCCGCCCGACCGGCCTGGCGATCTGGCTGATCATCGCGGGGGTGATCGGGTGGTTCGCCGCCTTCAACCTCACGGTGGAGAAGATCGACCGACTCGCGGACCCGGGCGCGTCGGCGTCGTGCGACTTCAGCGTGCTGGTGCAGTGCAGCGCGAATCTCGACTCCTGGCAGGGCAGCGTCTTCGGCTTCTCCAACCCGATCCTCGGCCTCACCGGGTGGGTCGCACCGATCGTCGTCGGCGCGGCG
>NZ_DEPK01000130.1:2250-6075 GCF_002358725.1 Microbacterium sp. UBA3394 | reverse complement strand
CAGCCGCAGCCACACCGCCTGGCTCGGGCTGTGCTCGCCCTCGACCCTCAGATACAGTGGCGACGGGATGTGCCGCAGGTCGACCGGTCGATCGATGAACAGGCTCCTGGACATGGGGTGGACGTCGGGAAGGTGATCCTCGATGCGGGGCAGATCCTCCGGACCGGGCAGACCCTCCGGCATCGGCGCGTGATGCTCGAAGCCCGGGTCGTCGACCTGGAACGACGCGATCATCGAGAAGATGGGCACACCGTCCTGGAAGGCCTGCGTGCGTCGCGTGGAGAAGGAGCGCCCGTCGTGGATGCGATCGACGGAGAACGTGATGCCCTGGGCGGAGTCGCCGGGCCGCAGAAAGTACCCGTGCATCGAGTGCACCGCGCGATCGTCGGGGATGGTTCGCTCCGCGGCGACGATCGACTGCGCCAGCACCTGACCGCCGAACACGCGTCCCAACGGCATCGCGAGGGAGGAGCCGGTGAAGATGTCCTCGGTCGTCCGAGCCGTCGTCGTCGAGAGGTCCAGCACGTGCAGCATGGCCGCGACCGGGTCATGGTCGGCGGTGGGCGAGGTCGGGGCGACGTCGGTCATGGGGCCTCCGGATGCCGTTCACGCCGTCGGAGCACGGCTGGTCGATAGTCTAGGTCGGATGTCCCCGCGCCTCCTTCTGGCCGATCCGCACGCCGCATCGGATGCCCTCACCTTCGCCGGCCGCACCCGTGCCCTCGGCGATGGCGCGGTGAGGCTTCGTGCGGCGGCGGGCGTGCTCGTGATGACCTCCGCCCCGCTCGCACCGCGCGGACTGTTCGATCGCACCCCGACGGTCCTGGCGATGCGTATGCTTCAGGCCGATCCCGAACTCGAGTGCGACCTCGTGGTGGACGCGTCCGCCCTCGATCGCGAAGACGCCTCCTCCTCGGCGCTGATCCTGCCCGAATCTGCGGTTTCAGCGCCGTGGGCCGGGGTCTCACCGCCGCGCGGATCGTGGGAGGCCCGCGGTGGGTTGGCGGCCTCGGTGCTGGCCTCCCGCGCCCAGTACGGCATCGCCGCGGTGGCGGACGCGATGCCGGTCGATCCGGGCGAGGACATCGTGCGCGAGGTCCGGGCGGCGATCTGGGGCGAGCCGGACGACGCGCTCGGCGGCCTTCCGCTCGGTGCGGCTTTCGCCGCGTTCGCCCTCGGGTTCATCGGTGGCGAAGAAGCGGGTCGCGTGCTGATCAACGGACCCTGGACGCGTATCACCCTCGATCGCGGCCACGTGGTGGTGCGGGGGCCGGCCCGCGTGGGCATGACCGACGTTCGGTCCACCGGATCGCGCTGATCGCCTCAGACCGCGGCGGCCGCCGCGCGTCCTGCGGAGCGACCGGAGAAGAGGCAGCCGCCGAGGAACGTCCCCTCCAGCGCGCGATAGCCGTGAACGCCGCCCCCGCCGAATCCGCTCGCCTCGCCGGCCGCGTAGAGGCCGGGAATGGGATCCCCGGTGGCACCGAGCGCGCGCGAGGACAGGTCGGTCTCGATGCCACCGAGGGACTTGCGCGTGAGAATGTGCAGCTTAACCGCGATGAGCGGACCGGCTGCGGGGTCCAGCAGTCGATGCGGTGATGCGGTGCGCACGAGCCGGTCGCCGCGGTAGGCGCGCGCGGAGCGCAGCATCGCGATCTGGGCATCCTTCGTGAAGGTGTTTCCGACCTCGCGATCACGACCCTCGACCTCGGCGCGAACGAGCGCGGAATCCAGCGCGTCTCCGCCGGGGAGCTCACGCATCCTCACGATCAGGCCGTCGAGGTCGGGGCTGACCACGAAATCGTCGCCACGGTCGAGGAAAGCCTGCACGGGCCCGCTCGCGCCCTTGCCCAGGCGCGAGCGCAGCAGCAGGCTGATGTCCTTTCCGGTGAGGTCGGGATTCTGTTCACTGCCGGAGAGGGTGAACTCCTTCTCGATGATCTTCTGCGACAGCACGAACCAGGAGTGGTCGTGACCGGTCGATCGCAGGTGGGCAAGGGTGCCGAGGGTGTCGAAGCCGGGGTAGAGCGGCACCGGCAGACGGCGGCCCGTCGCGTCGAGCCAGAGCGAAGAGGGCCCGGGCAGGATGCGGATGCCGTGTCCCGGCCAGATCGGCGACCAGTTCTGCACCCCCTCGACGTAGTGCCACATGCGGTCGCCGTTGATGAGGCGTGCGCCGGCGGCCTCGGAGATGCCGAGCATGGCTCCGTCGACGTAGGCCGGGACACCCGTCACCATCGTCGCCGGCGGGGGACCGAGACGCTCCGGCCACCGGCGGCGCACCAGGTCGTGGTTTCCGCCGATACCCCCGGATGCCACGATGGTCGCCGCCGCGTCGATCCGGAACTCTCCCACGATCTCGCGGGACGACGCGGTGCCCCGCACCGCGCCGGAGGGCGCCAGCACGTCGCCCGCGGCACCCGTGACAGAGCCGTCGACCGCGGTGAGCTCGCGCACTCGCCTGCGGGGGAGGATGACGGCACGGCCCTCGTCCTCTGCCTGCTCGAGCTCGGCCTGGAAGGCTGCGACGAGAGCCGGTCCTGTTCCCCAGACGATGTGGAAGCGCGGGACGGAGTTGCCGGGGCCGGTCGCTCCGTAGCCGCCCCGCTCGGCCCAGCCGACGACGGGGAAGAACCGCACTCCCTTGGACCGGAGCCACGAGCGCTTCTCACGGTGGGCGAATTCCAGATACGCCTCCGCCCATCGTCTCGGCCACGCGTCCTCGGCGCGGTCGAAGCCCGCCGTTCCGAACCAGTCCTGTCGGGCCAGATCCGGGGAATCGCGGATTCCCATGCGTCGCTGCTCCGGCGAGTCCACGAAGAAGAGCCCACCGAACGACCACCACGCCTGTCCGCCGAGATTGGAGCGGGGCTCCTGGTCGATCAGTGTGACATGTCGTCCGGCGGCGAGAGCCTCGGAGGCTGCGACGAGGCCGGCAAGGCCCCATCCGATCACCAGGACGTCGGTGCGCTGCATGTTGCCGGTCATCGGGACTCCTTCGTCTCGACCCGCGTCAGGAGGGTGCGTCCTCCTGGGCGGTCACCGACAGGTTGCCATGATCGCGACCGTCAGCGGCGGCGCCGATGCCGGTCGGCTCTAACGTGTTGACCATCGCGTGCGCCGCCCGCTCCAGGTAGTCCCACAGTGTGGCCTCGTGCAGCGGCGCGAGATGCAGGGAATCCACTGCGGTGCGCATGTGCGCCAGCCACCGATCCCGCGCGTCGGGATTGACGTGGAACGGCCGATGCCGCATCCGCAGGCGCGGATGTCCGCGCCGTTGCCCGTAGGTGGTCGGGCCGCCCCAGTACTGCTCCAGGAACATCAGGAGGCGCTCCTTCGCCGGACCGAGATCCTCCTCGGGGTACATGGGCTGCAGCACGTCGTCGCCCGCGACACCGTTGTAGAAGACATCGACCAGCTTCACGAAGGTCTCGTGGCCGCCGATCTCGTCGTAGAAGCTGGCGGGTGCGGGGTCGGTCATCAGTCCTCCTCCTCCTCCTCCTCGTCCGCCGCCGTCTGGGTCGGAGGCGCGTCGGCGCCACGCTTGAAACGCCACCGCGGAGATGCGGGGAGCTCGTCGGTGGCGGGGGCGAGCGGGTTCGGCTTCGTCTTGGGCGGGTTCGCGCCGCGCACGCGCTGTGCCGCGTCCGGGCCGGTCAGGGTGACCGTGCTCAGGTGCGGAACGTCGATGCCGTCGGCGTCGAGTGCGCGCCGCACGCGTGTGCGCAGCTCCTGTCCGACATCATCCCGTGCGCCGGCACGCGTCTTGATGACCACGCGCACGACGATGGCATCGCCGCCGATCGATTCCAGACCCCACACCTC
>NZ_DEPK01000130.1:0-1866 GCF_002358725.1 Microbacterium sp. UBA3394 | reverse complement strand
GCCGTGAGCATGACTGCTTCGGCACGGTCGACATCGGCGGCGCGCGCGACGCCGATGTCGAGGACCACGCGCGACCACCCCTGCGACATGTTGCCGATCCGCGTGATCTCACCGTTGCGCACGTACCAGAGGGTGCCGTGGACATCGCGCACGTGGGTGATGCGCACGCTGACGTACTCGACGATGCCGGTCGCGAGCCCGAGATCGACCACGTCGCCGATGCCGATCTGATCCTCGGCGACGATGAAGATGCCGTTGAGCACGTCCTTGACGATGTTCTGCGCCCCGAACCCCAGTCCCGCACCGATCGCGGCGGTGAGGAGGGTGAGGGACCCCAGCGCGTTCGGGGCGAGCACGTTCACGATCAGCAGTCCGGAGACGATCACCACCGCCACACCGACGATGTTCTGCAGGATCGAGCCGAGGGTGCGCGTGCGCTGCACGAGTCGGAGTGAGGCCAGCGGCGACCTCTCCAGCGCCTGGGTGTCGAGAACGTTGGCGCGAGACTTCGCGCCGTGGACGATGCGGTCCACCACCCTTCGGATGATGATCCGCAGGATCCATGCGACGACCACGGCCACCGCGACGATCGCCGCCACCGCCAGCAGGCGGGTGCCGGCCTCCACGAGCCACGCCTGCACAGCCGTCCACAGGTCCGTCTCCAGAACCTGCTCGGTCGTGTCCTGCGCGAAGTCGATGGCGCTCATCGCGACGATCCTATCGACGGATGCCCCGGTGCTCGCTGTGCGGCGAGCACCGGGGCATCCGGAGCGGGATCACGAGGCGTCGCGCTCCTGAACCGCGAGCGCGCGCTCGACACCGGCGAGGTTCTCGTAGACCATGCGGCGCAGAGCCGCCGGGGCATCCGAGTGGGCGTCCAGCCAGGCGCGCGTCGCGTCGCGCAGCTCGACCGACGCGAGCACGCTCGGATAGAGCCCGGTGATCAGATACTCGGCGATCTTGTACGTGCGGCTGGTCCAGACCGTGTCGAGCATCGCGAAGTACGGTTCGACGAAGTCCGGCAGCAGTGCCGCACCCGAGGGGTGCACGAAGCCCATGGCCGCGAAGCGCACGATCGTGTTCGGCAGGTCATCCCGCTCGACCAGCGAAGCCCATGCGGCCTTCTTCGCTTCCGGCGTGGGGAGGGCGGCACGGGCCTGGGCGGCGAATTCACCGCCCTTCGCCGTGTTGTCCTGGGCGAGGGCGCGCTCGATGTCCGGCACGTCGATGACCGCACCCGCAGCGAGAGAAACCAGCAGCTGCCACGACAGGTCGGTGTCGATCTCGAGACCCTCGAGAGCGGTCTCGCCGTCGCGCAGCGCACGCACGTTCTCCCACTGCGACGGTGTCGCCGCGGCGGCGGCGAACGCCGTGACGAACTGCAACTGGCTGTCGCTTCCCGAGGGAGCCTCCAGAGCGAGATCCCACAGCGCATCGGCGACCTTGATGCGCGTGATCTCGCGCTTCTCGGGTGCGACGTAGGCGTTCGCGGCCAGCTGCAGCTGGGCGAGGGTGGTGCGCACCGTCGTCGACTCGCTCTCGCTGCCGATGTTGCGCAGCACGAGATCGACGTAGTCGCTCGCCGAGGCTTCCGCGTCGCGCGTCTGGTCCCAGGCTGCACCCCACACGAGGGAGCGGGCGAGCGGATCGCTGATCTTCGAGAGATGGTCGATCGCGGTCTGCAGCGAACGCTCGTCGAGCCGGATCTTCGCGTAGGCGAGGTCGTCATCGTTGAGCAGCACGAGATCGGGGCGCTTCTGGCCGACGAGGTCCGGCACCTCCGTAAGGTCGCCGTCCACGTCGAGCTCCACGTGATGCGTGCGCACGAGGCTGGCGCCGTCAAGGTTGTAGAAGCCGATGCCCAGC
>NZ_DEPK01000218.1:9410-16075 GCF_002358725.1 Microbacterium sp. UBA3394 | reverse complement strand
GGTGAACAAGGGCCTGGAGGTCATCGAAGCGCACCTGCTGTTCGATGTGCCGTTCGAGCACATCGACGTGGTCGTGCACCCGCAATCGATCGTGCACTCGATGGTCGAGTTCGTCGACGGATCGACGATCGCTCAGGCGTCGCCCCCCGACATGCGGCTGCCGATCTCTCTCGGCGTGGACTGGCCGCACCGCGTCGGCGGGGTGGGTGCACCCCTCGACTGGTCGAGCGCCACCTCGTGGACGTTCGAACCGCTCGACGACGAGGCGTTTCCGGCCGTTGCGCTGGCCAAGCAGGTCGGTCGTGCGGGATCGACCTTCCCCGCCGTGTTCAACGCGGCGAACGAGCAGGCCGTCGACGCGTTCCACGACGGCGCGATCGCTTTCACCGACATCGTCGAGACGATCGCCGCCGTGGTCGATGCGCACGAGCCTCCGACGGAGCTCACGCTCGAGACCCTTGCCGAGGCCGAGCGCTGGGCGCGTGAGGCGGCGGATCGCGCCGTCGCCGCGGCCTGAGTCAGCGCGACGGGCGCAGCGGGTCGGAGTCCGGCGTCTGGTCGTCGGGGTACGGCACGGGCCAGCGCGGTTCGGGCACCGGCCATCCCCTGTCGCGCAGAGCGCGGCGGGCGAGCTCGCGAGCCGAATACGGTGTGCGCACGCCGCGGATGTCGCGGTAGTCCTGGTGGCCGGGCCCGGCCCACAGGATCGCATCGCCGTCGCCGACGAGCTCGACGGCCTCGCGGATGGCGCGCTCCGGTGGTGAGAATTCGCGGATGTCCGCGTCGGGCCGCGCCCGGCGCGCGCCCTCGACGAGGCTCGCACGGATCGCGTCCGGCTCCTCATGGCGGGGGTGATGGTCGGTGACGATCAGGATGTCGCTGCCGTCGACGGCGGTACGGCCCATGTCGTGTCGCTTCGTGGTGTCGCGGTCGCCGTCCGCACCGAAGAGCATGAGGACCGTGCCCGGCGTGACGCGCCGGACGGCGGCGAGGGTCTTCTCGAAGGCGTCGGGGGAGTGGCCGAAGTCGACGTAGACGGCCGGGCCGGCGTCGCCGGAGACCAGTTCGGTGCGACCGGGCAGGTACGCCTCGATGCGGCCGCCCTCGAGCGCCGCGGTCAGCCGCTCCCACGGGTAGCCGGCCTCCAGGATCATCACGATCGCGAGACCCGCGTTGGCGGCCATGTGACGACCGATGACCGGCACGGTCGTCTCCAGCCGCCGGCCGTCGCGAGAGGCGAGCGCGAAGCGTGTGCCGCTCTGCTGCTCATCGATGATCTCCACGACCCAATCGGCGCCCGCGGCAGCGTCCCGCTCGTCGGCGATGTCGGGAGTGCCGATCGTGACAAACGGCACCTCGCACGCCGCGACGACGTCGGCCCCCGATGCGGAGTCGAGGCTGATGACGGCGCGTCGCGAACGGTCCGGGCGGAACAGCGGGAGCTTGGCCTCGAAGTACTCGGCCATGTCGGCATAGTCGTCGAGATGGTCGTGGGAGAGGTTCGTGAACCCGGCGACGTCGAACATCATCCCGTCGACGCGTCGCCGCGACAGCGCCTGCGCGCTCACCTCCACGGCCACGGCTTCGACGCCGCGTTCCCGCATCAGCGCCAGCAGCGCGTGCATCTCGTATGCCTCGGGCGTGGTCAGTCGCGACACGATGATCTGTCCGGCGATGTGGCGCTCGGCGGTGGACGAGAGTCCGGTCACCGCGCCGATCTGCGACAGGATGCCCTCGAGGAGGTGCGACACGCTCGTCTTGCCGTTGGTGCCGGTCGTGCCGAGCAGGAGGGGCAGGTCGTCGTCGGCGCCGGTCGCGTAGACACACGCGGACATGTCGCCGAGAGCCGCTCGCGGGTCGTCGACGACGAGCACCGGGATGCCGGCCGTGCGCGCGATCGCCTCTCCGGCGGCGTCGGTGACCACCGCGACCGCTCCGGCGGCGGCGGCGTCGGCCGCGAACTCCGCGCCGTGCCGGTTCATCCCGCGCACCGCGACGAAGACGTCGCCCGGTCGCAGGTCCGCGGTGGCGAGCGTGATGCCCGACAGCGTGACGCCGGTGAGGTCGTCCGAAGAACGCGCGCCGACCTCGCGCGCGAAGTCGGCGAGGCCGTGCGTCGGCGGATTCTCGGGCCGGAGCACGGGTGGCAGATGGGAGGCGGTGTCGGTCGGCATGGCGGCATCCATCCTCTCACCTCGCGGCCTCTTCATAGGCAGGCGCGAGTACCGTGGGTTCGTGATCGCATTCGTCATCGGCTTCGCCCTGCTCTTCGTGGGCCTCGCCGTGTCGATCGCTCTGCACGAGATCGGTCACCTGGTGCCCGCCAAGCGCTTCGGGGTCCGCGTGGGGCAGTACATGATCGGCTTCGGGCCGACGCTGTGGTCCCGCCGTGTCGGTGAGACCGAGTACGGCGTGAAGGCCCTCCCGATCGGCGGCTACATCTCCATGGCGGGAATGTATCCGCCCACTCCCGCCGAGCGTGCCGGCGAGGGACGCGCCGGCGGCGGATTCTTCGCCACGATGGTCCAGGACGCCCGTGCCGCGAACGACGAGACCGTCCACGGTGACGGCGACGATCGCGTCTTCTACCGGCTGCCGGTGTTCAAACGCGTGATCATCATGCTGGGCGGCCCGGTCATGAATCTGCTGCTGGCGATCGTCCTGTTCGCCCTGTTGGCCTCGGGCATCGGATTGTCCACGGCGACGACGACGGTCGCCGCCGTGTCGGAGTGCGTGGTGCCGGCGTCGGCGGCGGGCGCCGAGTGCACATCGGCCGATCCCGTCGCACCCGCGGCGGAGGCGGGGATGCTGCCCGGCGACGAGATCGTCTCGATCGACGGCACGCCCGTGGCGAGCTTCGACGAGGCGTCGGCGATCATCCGCGACGCCCCGGGCGAGACGCTCGAGGTGGTGGTGCTCCGCGACGGTGCCGAGACGACCCTCGCGGTCACCCCGCTGCTGACCGAACGCCCCGTGACCGATGAGGCCGGGCGAGCCGTCACCGACGAGAACGACGTCGCCGTGACCGAAGAGGTCGGATTCATCGGCATCTCGCCGGTCAGCGAACTGCAGCCGCAACCCATCTGGGCGGGTCCGCAGATGGCCTTCGAGAACGTCGGTGCCGTGGCGGGCATCATGTGGCAGCTGCCGGTGAAGGTCTGGGAGACCGGCGTCGACCTCGTCACCGGGGGAGAGCGTGATCCCGACGGGCCGCTGAGCATCGTCGGTGCCGGTGTCATCGCCGGTGAGGTCGCCTCCGCGGAGGCTCCGGTCCTGAACCGGGTCGCCGGCATCCTGTCTGTCCTGGCCTCGCTGAACATCGCCCTGTTCGTGTTCAACCTCATCCCGCTGCTGCCGCTGGACGGCGGTCACGTCGTCGTGGCGCTGTGGGAGGGGATCAAGCGGGCGTGGGCGAAGCTGCTGCGTCGTCCGCCTCCGGCGCCGGTGGATGCGACCAAGCTCGTCCCCGTGACCTTCGTCGTGGTCGTGTGCCTGATCGCGATGGGCGCCGTGCTGATCCTCGCCGACATCGTCAACCCGATCTCGATCTTCGGCTCCTGAGCGGCGCCGTCCCGCCGATCGCGGGTCTGCGCAGCGCTCAGGCGGAGGTGGGGGCGAAGGCCTCGGTCACCAGCCGCTCGAGGGTGCGCAGCCCGTCGCGCGACAGGATCGACTCGAGGTGCCCCTGCACCGAGGCGAATCCCGGCCCGCGCAGCGCATACACCGCGCCGGATTCGCCGTCGGCGGAGACCTCGGCCTCGCCGATGCGGCTGGTTCCGGCCGGCACCGTCGCGGTGAAGGTGTTGTAGAAACCGATCGAGGCGGGCTCGCCGAAGACGTCGACGCGCAGCTGCACACCCTGGTGCGGTCGGGTGAGCGGAGCCAGCTCGATGCCGAGGCTGTCGGCGAGGATCTGATGGCTCAGGCACACCGCCAGCAGCGGCCGCCCGGTCGCGCGCCGCATCGCGACGACCTCGCGCATCCGGGCGATGCGCGGGTTCTCGAGACCGCGGGGGTCGCCGGGGCCGGGACCGCACACGAGCAGCTCGGCGCTGACGATCTCTTCATCGGTGACGGCGTGCCACGGGGTGATGGTGACGTCGAGGCCCAGGTGGCGCAGCTGGTGCGCAAGCATCGTCGTGAACCGGTCCTCGGCATCCACCATCACCGCGCGGTGCCCGGTGAAGGGGCCGTCGGTGCCGCCGGACTGCGGATTGAGCCAGAAGTCGGCCAGGCGGGAGTTGCGCGAGGCGAGCAGGCTCGCGACATCCGGGTTCTCCGCGAGCCGCGCGCGAGGTCCGGTGGGAGCGTCGTCGTCGCCCGCGGAGCCCGGCGTGTCACGCGCGACGGCGCCGATCGCGCCGAGCACCCCGGCGGCTTTCCCGTGCGTCTCGCCGACCTCTCCATAGGGGTCGGAATGCCGCACGAGCGTCGCGCCGACCGGCACGCGCAGCGCCCCGTCGACGAGGTAGGCGGTGCGGATGAGGATCGGCGCGTCGAGGTCGTGCGTGGGCTCATCCGAAACCTGCGTCGCGCGGGGCGTGAACAGGGCGGCGACGCCCGAGTAGTACCCGCGCGGGGAGGTCTCGTGCCGGGCGATGACGGCGCAGGCGTTCTGCATCGGGGATCCGGTGACGGTGGGTGCGAACATCGTCTCGCGGAGGATGTCGCGCGGGTCGAGGCGGCTGCGTCCGCGCAGCATGTACTCGGTGTGCGTCAGCCGCGACATCTCCTTCAGGCGCGGTCCGGTGATGCGGCCGCCGTCGGAGCACACGGCGCTCATCATCTTCAGCTCCTCGTCGACGACCATGAAGAGCTCTTCGGTCTCCTTGGTCGATTCGAGGAACTCGCTCAGCGTCGCCACGGTGGCTCCGCCCTGCGGGTGGCGGAAGGTGCCCGAGATCGGGTTCATGGTGACCACGCCCCCTGTCGCGCTCACGTGCGCCTCGGGGCTCGCGCCGACCGCCACGTGGCCATCGGTCACGATGGCGAAGGTCCAGTAGGCGCCCTGCTCGTGCTCGGCGAGCGCGCGGAACCACGTGAGCGCGGCGACGCGCGGGTCGGCGTCGACCGAGGCCGTGAAATCACGTCGGATGACGAAGTTCGCTCCTTCGCCGCGGCCGATCTCATCGGCGATCACGCGGCGCACGATGTCGGCGTAGTCGTCGTCGGCGATGTCGAAGCCGGCATCGGAGAGGGCGACCGGCGCTCCGGGGAGCTCGGCGAGCACGTCTGCGCGCGGGAGGGAGGTGTGCTCGTCGACGAGCAGGCATCGCAGCGGGGCGCCGTCGTCGTGGCAGACGAACCCGCGCTCGCGCACCTGCCGGAACGGCACGAGAGCCAGCACCTCCCGGGGCGTGCCGTCTCTTGCGACCAGCGGGATGTCGCCGAGCAGGTCGACGTCCACGACCTCGCCGGTGAGCACCTCGACCGTGTCGGAATCGCGGGCGATGAGGGCGAAGGGAGCGTCGCTGGCGGCCAGGGCAGCGAGGGAGGGGGCAGACGTGCTCATCGGGTTCTCTCGTCGGATAGGCGGTCGGCCCTTGCAGAGAAGAGGACCGCCCGTGTCTGTCAGGGGCGGTCTGTCGTTCGCGCGAAACCCACCGCCTATGCGGTGAGCCACCAGTGACGTCGCGGGAACATGCGCCGAACCTACCACAGGCCGGAGCGGCCGCCCGCGGCCGTACGGGGTGCTCCACGGCGTACCCTGAAGAGGTGCCCGCAGTGAACATCGGTATGCCGAGTGTCCCCGACGTGCTCGCGCCCCGGCGCCGGAGCCGGCAGATCCGCGTGGGGAAGGTGCTGGTGGGCGGCGACGCGCCGGTCAGCGTGCAGTCGATGACGACGACGCCGACGACCGACATCAACGCGACCCTCCAGCAGATCGCCGAGCTGACCGCATCCGGATGCGAGATCGTGCGTGTCGCAGTGCCGAGTCAGGACGATGCGGACGTGCTGCACATCATCGCGAAGAAGAGCCAGATCCCGGTCATCGCCGACATCCACTTCCAGCCCAAGTACGTCTTCCAGGCCATCGACGCGGGGTGCGCGGCCGTTCGCGTGAATCCCGGCAACATCCGCAAGTTCGACGACCAGGTCGGCGCGATCGCCCGCGCGGCGCAGGACGCCGGCGTCTCGCTGCGCATCGGCGTCAACGCCGGCTCCCTCGACAAGCGGCTGCTGGAGAAGTACGGCAAGGCGACGCCGGAAGCCCTCGTGGAGTCGGCGGTGTGGGAGGCGTCGCTGTTCGAGGAGCACGACTTCCACGACTTCAAGATCTCGGTCAAGCACAACGACCCGATCGTGATGGTGAAGGCCTACCGGCAGCTCGCCGAGCGCGGCGACTGGCCGCTCCACCTCGGGGTGACCGAGGCCGGGCCCGCCTTCCAGGGGACCATCAAGAGCGCGACGGCGTTCGGCATCCTGCTGTCGGAGGGCATCGGCGACACCATCCGCGTCTCGCTGTCGGCCCCTCCCGCCGAGGAGGTCAAGGTCGGCCACCAGATCCTGCAGTCCCTGAACCTGCGCGAGCGCAAGCTCGAGATCGTCTCGTGCCCGTCGTGCGGGCGCGCGCAGGTGGACGTGTACACCCTCGCCGACTCGGTGACCGAGGGCCTCAAGGACATGACCGTGCCGCTGCGGGTGGCCGTGATGGGATGCGTCGT
>NZ_DEPK01000218.1:2513-9031 GCF_002358725.1 Microbacterium sp. UBA3394 | reverse complement strand
GGCCAGATCTTCGTCAAGGGCGAGGTCATCAAGACCGTCCCGGAAGCGGACATCGTCGCCACCCTCATCGCCGAGGCGAACCGGCTCGCCGATGACATGGGTCCGGATGCGCCCGTCGGCACGGCCCAGGTCCTCACCTCCTGACCCGCCCCGCCCGCGCTGCGCTCGCCGCGCTCGCCGATGTCGGAGAATCACGCCGATGTCGGAAGA
The DNA here is from genome assembly GCF_002358725.1 of Microbacterium sp. UBA3394. Classification (NCBI taxonomy): domain Bacteria; kingdom Bacillati; phylum Actinomycetota; class Actinomycetes; order Micrococcales; family Microbacteriaceae; genus Microbacterium; species Microbacterium sp. UBA3394. The sequence continues at coordinate 8,821 of NZ_DEPK01000218.1, read as the reverse complement.
TTCGGGCCGAATCCTCCGACATCGGGCGGATTCTCCGACGAAGCCGCCGGCGCGGGGCTGGGTCAATGGATGCTGCCGGCCGGCACCAGGAGGTCGTGCGGGGTCGCGAGCGTGGTGGCGATCGCGACGTGCAGGGCCGCGGCGATGTCCGCGAGCGGCAGCGCGGGCTGGCCCTCGGGGGCGTGCGCGGTGTCCCACGGCACGTGGATGAAGCCGGCGCGCGTTCCCGGGCGCGACGCGGCGCCGTGCGCGGCGACGTAGAAGACGTGGTTGCACACGTAGGAGCCCGCCGACAGGGAGACCCGCGCCGGGATGCCGCCGGCCGAGACGTCTCGAGCGATCGCCTTCACCGGGAGTGACGAGAACAGGGCCGCGGGGCCGCCCGGCACGCACGGCAGATCCACCGGCTGCGAGCCGTCGTTGTCGGGAATCCGCGCATCCTGCAGGTTGATGGCCACCCGCTCGGGGGTCACCGCGTCTCGCCCGCCGGCGAGTCCGGTGGAGATCACGATGTCGGGACAGTGGCGCTCGATGAGTTCCTCGAGCCGCGCGGCGGCACCGGCGAAGGTCACCGGCAGCACGTCGGTGACCAGACGCGCGGCGCCGTCCCATCCGCCCGCCACCAGGCGCACCGCGTCGCCCGACGGGTTGGTCGGATCGGCGGCGAACGGCTCGAAGCCGGTCAGGAGCACGGTGGTCACCCGGTCCACCCTAGATCGCCGGTCGGGCGCCGTCGGGCGCCGTCACTCCCACAGCGCGTGATAGGCGTTGATCGCCGGCTGACCGCCGAGATGGGCGTAGAGCACGTTCGAGTCGGCGGGGATGTCCCGGTCGCGAACGAGGTCGATGAGCCCCGCGAGCGACTTCCCCTCGTAGACGGGGTCGGTGATCATCGCCTCCAGCTGCGCGCCGAGGGCCATGGCCGCCATCGTCGACTCGACGGGAATGCCGTACAGGTCGCCGGCCCAGCCCTCGAGCATCTGGATCTCGTCGTCGCGCAGGTCGCGGCCCAGCTCGATGAGATCGGCGGTGTGGCGCGCGATGCGGCCGACCTGATCGCGCGTCTTCTCGAGCGTCGCCGAGGCGTCGATGCCGATCACGCGACGCTTCACGCCGGTGAGGTCTTCGAGGGCGGCGAAGCCGGCGATCATGCCCGCGTGCGTGGAGCCGGTCACCGTGCACACGACGATCGTGTCGAACGTGATCCCGAGCTGCCTCTCCTGCTCGGCGAGCTCGAACGCCCAGTTGGCGAAGCCGAGGCCTCCCAACGGATGCTCGGACGCGCCGGCCGGGATCGGGTAGGGCGTGCCGCCGGCCTCCTCGACCTCACGCAGCGCGTCCTTCCACGAATCGCGGATGCCGATGTCGAAGCCGTGATCGTCGAGTCGCGAGTCGGCGCCCATCATGCGCGAGAGCAGGATGTTGCCGACGCGATCGTTGGTGGGGTCGTCCCACGGCACCCACTTCTCCTGCACGAGGCGCGCCTTGAGCCCGAGATGCGCGGCCACCGCGGCCACCTGACGCGTGTGATTCGACTGGTAGCCGCCGATCGAGACCAGGGTGTCGGCGCCGGAGGCCAGCACATCCGGCACGATGTACTCGAGCTTGCGCACCTTGTTCCCGCCGAAGGCGAGGCCGCTGGAAACGTCTTCGCGCTTGGCCCAGATCTGCGCTCCACCGAGGTGCTGGGTCAGTCGCTGCAAGTGCTGCAGCGGGCTCGGCCCGAAGGTGAGCGGATGACGGGGGAACTGGTCGAGCTTCACGGGGTCTCCTCGTGTCGGGGGTCGGTGGGGGAGGCGTCGATGACGAGGCTCTGCCAGGTCTCCTCGGCGAGCGCCGCCGCGGCCTCGGCATCGCCGGCAGCGCACAGCTCGATGAACCGGTCGTGACGGGCTGCGGAATCCCGGCCCTCCTCGACCGATGCGAACCGCAGTCGCTCCGCGCGGTGGAGGATCGGCTCGTACTGCGCGATCACCGCCCGGGCGGCCGAGTTGCCGCACACGTCGACCGCGACGGCGTGGAAGGCGGTGTCGGCGACCAGGGCGCTGTCGGCGTCGCCGGCCGCGTGGGCGGCCGTGAAGCGGGCGTTGGCCGCACGCATCCGATCGAGGTCGACGGCGGTCATGCGGGGCACCGCCGTGAGGACGGCGAGTCGGTGCATGGCGGCGACGACCCGTTGCGCGTCGCGCACGCCCTCGCGCTCGAGGGGCGAGATCACGGTCGATCGTCCCGGCGAGGAGCGCACGAGTCCGGCGCGCCCCAATTCGAGGAGGGCTTCGCGCACCGGGGTTCTGCTGACGCCCAGCCACGTCGCGAGATCGGCGTCGCGCACCTGCTCACCCGGGGTGAGGGTTCCGTCGACGATCGCATCGCGGATGCGTTCGAGAACATCGTCGCGCAGGAGGGGGCGCGGAGGTCGGACCTCCGTAGGGATGGGCATGCAATATATTGCATGCCCATCCAGCGTCATCTGTCAAGCGCGATGCCGCGTCGTCGCGGTCCGTACACTTGTCGATCGTGGTCACCCGTCTGTCGCACCTGTTCCTCCGCACACTCCGAGAAGATCCCGCGGATGCCGAGGTCACCAGTCACCGGCTGCTCGTCCGCGCCGGGTACATCCGCCGGCAGGCTCCGGGCATCTTCGCCTGGTTGCCGCTCGGGCTCCGGGTGAAGAACCGCCTCGAGCGCATCATCCGCGAGGAGATGACCGCGGCGGGGGCCCAGGAGGTGCACTTCCCGGCGCTCATGCCGAGGGAGCCGTACGAGGCGACCGGTCGATGGGAGGAGTACGGCGACGGGATCTTCCGGCTGAAGGATCGCAAGGACGCCGACTACCTGCTGGCGCCGACGCACGAAGAGGCCTTCACCCTCCTGGTGAAGGACCTGTACTCGTCGTACAAGGACCTCCCCCTGACGATCTACCAGATCCAGGACAAATACCGCGACGAGGCGCGTCCGCGCGCCGGTCTGCTGCGCGGCCGTGAGTTCACGATGAAGGACGCCTATTCGTTCGATGCGTCCGACGAGGGCCTCGATGCGTCCTACATGGCGCAGCGCGATGCCTACGAGCGCATCTTCCAGCGGCTCGGTCTCGACTACGTGATCGTGCAGGCCGACGCCGGTGCGATGGGAGGCTCGCGGTCCGAGGAATTCCTGCACCCGACGCCGGTCGGTGAGGACACGTTCGTGCGCAGCGCGGGCGGCTACGCGGCCAACGTGGAGGCCTTCGCGACCATTGCGCCGGAACCGGTCGCCATCGAGGGACAGTCGGCGCCGGTGATCTTCGACTCGCCGAACACGCCGACCATCGCCACCCTCGTCGACCACTGCAACGCCCACCTGGACGGCCGGTTCACCGCCGCGGACACCCTCAAGAATGTCGTGCTCGCCCTCAGGCACCTCGACGGTACCCGCGAGCTCGTCATCGTGGGAGTGCCCGGCGACCGCGACGTCGACGACAAGCGGGTCGAGGTCGCGTTCGCGCCCGCCGAGGTCGAGCCCGCAACCGACGAGGACTTCACCCGCCATCCGGGCCTGGTCAAGGGGTACATCGGGCCGTGGTCTTCCGGAGGTGCGGTGCTCGGTGAGGGATCGACGACCGGCATCCGCTACCTGGTCGATCCGCGCGTCGTGGACGGCTCGCGCTGGATCACCGGCGCGAACATCGATCAGAAGCACGTGCACTCACTCGTCGCCGGCCGCGACTTCGTCGCCGACGGCGTGGTCGACGTCGCGAGCGTGCGAGAGGGCGACCCCGCTCCGGACGGCTCCGGGCCGGTGTCACTGGCTCGCGGGATGGAGATCGGGCACGTCTTCCAGCTCGGCCGCAAGTACGCCGAGGCGCTGGGGCTGAAGGTGCTCGACGAGAACGGCAAGCTCGTCACGGTCACCATGGGCTCCTACGGCATCGGTGTCACCCGCATCCTGGCCATCATCGCGGAGCTCAACAACGACGAGCGCGGTCTCATCTGGCCCGCCTCGGTGGCGCCGTTCGATGTGCACGTGGTCGCAACCGGCAAGGACCCGGTGGCCTTCGAGCTCGCCGAGACGCTCGCCGCACAGCTGGAGCACGGGGGGCTGGATGTCGTCTACGACGACCGCCCGAAGGTGTCTCCCGGGGTGAAGTTCGGCGACGCGGAGCTGGTCGGCGTGCCGCGCATCCTGATCGTCGGCCGCGGTGCGGCCGACGGCAACGTCGAACTGTGGGACCGTCGCACCGGCGAGCGCGTGACGCTCCCGGCCGCCGACGCGGTCGCCGCCCTGACCTGACGCCCCTCTTGCCGTCGCGACGGTGACGTCGTGACGGCGGCTCGTCGACCTAGTCGTCGAGGCGTGCGTACTTTCCGCGCAGAATCGAGAAGACGCCATAGGCGATGAACCCGAACCCGACGCCGACGACGAGCGCCGGGCCGTAGGGGAGACCGACCAGCGTCTGGATGGCGCCGTCGAGGCCGCCTGCGGCATCCGCGTCCACGCGGACGGCGGCGACGAGCACCAGGACGCCCACCGTCACCAGCGAGATCCCCTTGGCGATGTAGCCGATGACGCCGATCACCACCACGGTCCTCCCCATCGCGCCGGCGGGGAGATCGACCTTCTTGCGGAATCCGCGGCGGATGCCGATGACGACGAATCCGACGCCGATCCCGCCGATCACGAGTGCCCCGGCGCCCAGGAGGAAGGGACCGCCGGGGAGGGAGAGGACTCCGCGGCTGACGTCTTCGGTGCTCTGCTCGCCGTTCGGACGCGCGCCCAGGGCGACGGATGCGGCGATGCCGCCGAGGGCGAGGTAGACGACCGCGCGCGCCCACAGCGAGCCCCGCCGGCCCCACTTCTTCGCCGTCCCCTTGTTGCCGGGGCGATCGCGTTGCAGGGATCCGTCGAGCACGTACCAGGCGCCGAGCGCCCAGAGGCCGGCGGCGAGGGCCCACAGCGCCAAAAAGCCCATCGGGGCGGCGGCGAGCGCCTTGAACGCGCCGGACTGGTCGCTGTCGGCGTTGGCTCCGAAGGCGATGGAGACGATGATCGCGCCGAGGATCAGATGCAGAACGCCGTTGGCGACGTAGCCGAGGCGAGCGGCGATGCGCACCGCCGGCGTGGAGCTCGCGTCGCGCGCGGCGGCACTCGCGGATGTACCCATGCGGCAAGGTTAGCCGCGGCCCCGGGCGTGCCTGCGGGGTTGCCCGTCGCTCGCGGATATGTCAGTCGCGCGCGGACCTCTCGTGCAGGTGGTCGCGGTGCTTCTCCGCCTGGCGACCGCGGGTCGTGAGATCGATCGGCCCGGTGACCGACAGCTCGTCCTCCCACACCTCGATGTTCCTCACGCCGGGCAGCCGGTCACGGGTGAAGACGGGGTCCTTGCCTTCGCGCCGCTGCTGCGTGTAGTCGCGAAGGAGCGCGAAGGCGATGCCCGAGAGCAGGCCGATCGCCACGAGGTTCACGAGGGCCATGAAGCCCATCGCGCCGTCGGCGAAGGTCCAGACCACGTCGGCGGACAGCAGCGCTCCGATCAGGACGGCGGCGATCGCGGCGATCCGGTAGCCGAGCAGCGCTCCGCGACTGCGGGTGATGAACTCGATGTTGCTCTCGCCGTAGTAGTAGTTGCCGAGGATCGAGCTGAAGGCGAGCAGGAAGATGATGACGCTCAGCAGGATGTTCGACCACTCGCCCAGGGTGCCGATGACGGCACCCTGGGTCAGGTCGATGCCCCGCTCGGCGTTCGCCAGATCCGGAACCGACACCAGGATGATGAACGCGGTGATCGAGCACACCAGGAACGTGTCGAAGTACACCCCGAGTGTCTGCACGAGGCCCTGTTTGACCGGATGCGTCACGGCCGCCGAGGCGCCGGCGTTCGGCGCCGAGCCGAGACCCGCCTCGTTGGAGAACATGCCGCGCTTGACGCCCGTGAGGATGATGTATCCGAGCGTCGCGCCCACGACCTCGTTCGGCCCGAACGCCTGGGTGAAGATCGTCGCGACCGCAGCGGGCAGCCGGTCGATGTTCAGCGCGACGATCACCAGCCCGATGAGCAGGTACAGCAGCGCCATGAGCGGCACCAGGAGCTGGGTGACCGAGGCGATGCGGCGCACGCCGCCGAAGATCACCAGCGCCATCAGCGTGCTCAGGACGATTCCGATCACCCACGGCAGCCAGGCGGAGGCGGAGTCGTCGAGGCCTCCGGCGATCGTGGCCTGGATGGTGTTGGCCTGCAGCGAAGAGAAGGCGACGGGGAAGCAGATGATGAGGATGACGGCGAACACCACGCCCATCCAGCGGGCTCGCAGTCCGCGCTGCATGTAGTAGGC
>NZ_DEPK01000218.1:0-2107 GCF_002358725.1 Microbacterium sp. UBA3394 | reverse complement strand
GCACCGCCGATGAAGGCCATCAGCCACATCCAGAACACCGCCCCCGGACCGCCGATGGCGATCGCCGTGCCGACGCCGGCGATGTTCCCCACTCCGACGCGGGAGGCGGCGGAGATCGTGAACGCCTGGAACGCCGAGACCGACTGGGGCTTTCCCTCGGCGGTGCGCGGCGTCTTGTCGGTGAGGGTGCGGAACATCTCCGGGATCAGTCGGAACTGGACCACCCCGGATCGCACGGTGAAGTACAGCCCGAGCAGCACCACGATGGGCAGCACCAGCCACGTCCAGAGATTGTCGCCCCATGTGGCCAGCCACGCGCTCACATCCGCCATCCGGTCAGTATGGCGGTGATCGGGCGGCCGCGTCGATGCCGCGCCCGTTCCGGCGTGCCTATGCTGACGAGGTGAATCGGGTGGATGCGTGGCGACGGGGGCTGAACGCCCTGCCGCGCCTGATCGCCGGCGCTCCGCCGATCGTGGTGATCCTGGTCGGGGGTCTCGCGCTGCTGCTGGGCGCTCTGATCGTCACGAGGCCGCTGACCTCGCTCCTGCTGCTCACGGTCTACGTCGGACTGAGCGCGCTCGTCTTCGGACTCGTCCAATTCGCCGCACCCCACCAGGAGCGCGGATGGGCCGCCCGGATCTTCGCGGCGCTGTGGGTCGTGCTCGGCCTCGCGATGCTGCTGGGACTGGGACGCACCCTCGAACTCCTTCCGGTCGCCCTGGCGCTCCTTCTCCTCGTCGGCGGTGCGCAGGCCGTCGTCGATGCTCTGGTCGGCGGCACCCTCAGCCAGCGCGTGCTGTGGGCTGCCTCCGGCGCCGCGCAGATCGTCTTCGCGGTGCTCTCCCTCACCTGGCCCGACGTCACGGTGCTGGTGGTGGCCGTCGTGTTCGGCGTGCGCACCCTCGCATTCGGCGTGTCGACCGTCGTTCGCGGATCGGTCGCCTTCACGCGGGCCCCCCACGAGCGCGATGCCGCACTGTTCGCCCGATCGGCGCTCAGCATCGAGGAGGTTCATGACCGACGCGGGCGCGTGTGGGCGGCCACCGGCCGCTATGCGCTGGCCGTCCTCCTCGTGGCCGTTTCCGCCGGCGGCTGGTGGCTCAACGACTGGCTCCAGGATGGCGCGCCCGTCGTCGACGCCTTCTACGATCCGCCTGCCGTCGTCCCCTACGACCACGGGCAGCTGATCCGCGTGGGTGACTTCTCGGGTCAGCAGCCCGACGGTGCCGAGGTTCAGCGCATCCTCTACACCACGCGTGACGCACTCGGGCAGCCTGCCGTCGGCAGTGCGCTCGTCATCTCGCCGACCGCCCCCACACGTGGTCTGCGCCCCGTGGTGCTGTGGAATCACGGCACCACCGGGGTCGCCCAGGGGTGTGCGCCGAGTCTGCGCGACGCCGCCGCGACGACGTGGTCCGTGCCGAGCCTCGACGAGGTGATCGACAACGGGTGGATCGTCGTCGCTCCGGACTACTCGGGGCAGGGGGCGCCCGGCACCTTCCCCTACCTCATCGGACTCGGCGAGGCGCGCTCGTCCCTCGACGCGGCCGTCGCGGCGCGGCAGATGGACGACCTCTACGCATCCACCCGCACCGTCGTGTGGGGCCACTCCCAGGGCGGGCACGCCGCGCTGTGGGCGTCGCAGATCGCCGACAGCTACACGCCCTCGCTGCAGGTGCTCGGGACGGCTGCCATCGCGCCGGCGGCCGATCCCCACGCCCTCGCCACCGAGCTGCTGCGCGAGGGTGCGTCCGTGGAACTGTCCATCCTGATCTCGTGGGTGCTCGTGCCCTATGCGGACACCTACGACGACGTCGAGCTCGCCCGGTACGTCGCCCCCGGCGGCGAGGCGATCGTGCGCGAGATGACACAGCGGTGTCCGTCCGAACCGGGTGTCGTCATCTCGGTCGCCACGGCGCTCGGCGTCTCGGAGGATCGTCCGCTGTACGTCGAGAACCTCGCGGCCGGACCCCTCGGGCAGCGCCTGCGCGAGAACACGCCGCAGGGTCCGTGGGAAACGCCGTTGCTGATCGCGTGGGGCGGGGACGACGAGGTCATCCCGCCGGTGCTGCAGGAGCGTTTCGTCGCCGACCTCTGCGAGCAG
>NZ_DEPK01000044.1:3164-3361 GCF_002358725.1 Microbacterium sp. UBA3394 | reverse complement strand
TCGACCGATCCCGGTTCGTCCTCGACGGCGCTCGGCGGAGCGTCGGCGCCGCTCGGCGCGCCCGCATCCGCCTCGGTCGACGGGACCTCCACCGGGGCATCGTCGCTCGACTCCGGCTCCTCAGCGGCGAGGTCATCCTCCGGGGCGCTGTCGCCGTCGCTGCCCGCGTCTGCCTCGTTGTCCGCGGGCTCCTCCTC
>NZ_DEPK01000044.1:0-2800 GCF_002358725.1 Microbacterium sp. UBA3394 | reverse complement strand
CCGGAGGGGCTTCCTCGTCTGCCTCCTTCTCGGCGGGTGGAGGTGCGGGTGACGGATCGGCCGTCGCCGGCGCAGCCGGCGGCGGAGAAGCCGGACGCGGCGACGTCGGAGTCGGAGGATCCGGAGTCGCCACGGAATCGCGCGAATCGGCTTCTCGTTCGTCGATGGGCGCCGTGTCCGAACGCTCCGGGGGCAGGGGATCGGGAGCAGGAGGCGGCGTGGGATCGGCCGGGGCCGGATCGGCGGCGGGCGGACGGTCCTCTGCCACGCCCTCGACGGTCGCATCGATCTCGCCGTCGATGTCGATACCCGCCGTCGCGTCGTACTCGGTGGCGCCGTCGGCGAGCGACCAGCATCCGGCGAGCATGAGGGCGCCGCCGACGACGATCGCGGGAAGGCCGAACAGCCTTCGCCGTCGTCGTGACATCACGCGCACACCACTCCGCAGATCGGGAGGACGGCTCCGCATCGCGAGTCGGGGTGTCGCCGCGGCGTCCTCGATCCGCTCACGCTATCGAAGCTGCGCGCGCTCGGCCACCCCGGGGCCGACGAATGCGGGTGAGATCCCTCTCATCGGGGTGCCGGTCGTGTGCATGAGAGGTAGAGTTTGACGTATCGGCGTCAGTTCTCGCGTGGCCGGTCTCTGCAACCTCCGCGAGGCGAAGGGATGTCATCCCATGGGCCACCTCTACTACGGCAATCTGCCCGATCCCATCGAGTTCCCCGATCGCCTCCTCGCGCACCTCAAGGTCGTCATCGCGACCAAGCTCCGTCGTCACGAGAGCTTCACCATGTCGTGGCGCAACGCCGCCGACGACGAGGGCGGGCGATCGACTCTCTGGATCGAACCGTCGATCCCGCTGCGCTTCGTCTTCGGATCGGCCGCTCCGGAACCGCTGCACGCCCCGACGCTCAGCGAACTGGCGAACCGTGCCAGCTCCACGGCCGGTCTCACCGTCGACCTCGACGCGGTCATCCCGTTCGACGTGGATTCCGGGAAGGTCGCCCCTCCGGTCGCCATCCCCTAGGGCGGCTCGGCGCTCAGCCGCCGCGCGCGAGCGCATCCCAGTTCACGTCGATCGTTCCCGGGTGCGTACGCGAGATGCGCGCGGGGAGCGTCGCACCCACACGGGGCCAGTGTCGGCGGTCGACGACGACGGCGGTCTCGACGATCGCTTCGGCGACGTCGTCGCCGGTCGCGCGCAGGCGCAGGCGGCACTCCTGGTAGCGCGCGCGTCCGTCGGGCTCGGACGCCGTCAGCACGGTCACCGTGCCGCGGGAGGCCCCGGCCATCGGATCACCGGTGAGCTTCTCCAGCTGTTCCGCGGCGTCATCCACCCAGTCCTCCATGTCGTCGAGTGTGCCACGTCGCGGGGTGTGCCACGCCGCCGCCGTCGATAGCATCGGCGTGACGGTGCCGCGGACGGCGGTCCGGAAGGGGCGGGTCCGATGACCGAACGCATCGTGGTGGCTGTGACCGAGTCCGCGTCGACCGAGGAGGCCGTGACCTGGGCCGCGACACGCGCCGCGGCCCGCGAGGCGCGGCTCACGCTCGTCGCGACCTCGCCGGAACGGCCCGATGACGAGGCGGTGCCGACCGCGCGCATCCTGCTCGAGGCCGAGGCGGCGCGCGTGCGCGAGATCGTCGATCGCCTCGGAGTCCCCGTCGACGTGGATGCGCAGACGGTGACCGGGGATCTCGCCCACGGGCTCGTGGCGATGTCCGAGGATGCGGCGCTGCTCGTGCTCGGACACGATCGCGCCGACCACCACGACGCTCTCGTGCGTCATGTCGTCTCCGGCGCGCACACCGCCGTCGCCGTCGTGCCGCACGGCTCGGTCGTTGGCCGACACGGCGTCGTGGTCGGCATCGACGACTCGGATGTGACGCCGGCGGCCGTCGCGTTCGCGGCCGACGAGGCCCTGAGTCGCGGGGAGCCGCTCATCGCCGTCAGTGCGTGGCTGCCGGTGCCCGTATCCGGAGACCTCACCGGCAGCGGTGACTATCTGATCGGCTCGGCGGACCCCGCCGGCCTGACCCCGATCGACCTCGGCCCGGTCGCGACCGAACGTGTGGAGCGTGCCCTCGCGCCGGTGCGCGCGGCGCATCCCGAGCTGCAGGTGCACACGCGGGTCGAGGAGGCCGACGCGGCGCAGCTGCTCACCGACCTGGCACGGGATGCCGCGCTCCTCGTCGTCGGCACGCACGGCCGCGGCGCGCTCGCCCGGTTCTTCCTCGGCTCGGTCTCGACGTCGGTGCTCGAGGATCCGACCTCACCGACGATCGCGGTGCGCTGAGACGACGCCCTCGAGCTGTCACGCCAGCGGTGATCACCGTGCTCCCGCCTCGGCGTGCTGCGGAACCGCCGGGAACGCGAGCGTCGCCCGCACGCCGCCGTGCTCCGGCGAGGTGAGGTCGACCCGGCCGCCGTTGCGCTCGGCGAGCTCGCGGACGATGGCGAGCCCCAAGCCGGTGCCGGGGGTGTTCTGCGTCTCGGCGTCGGGTGCGCGGTAGAACCGGTCGAAGGCCCGAGCGAGGGTGGCCGGTGACATCCCGGGTCCGGTGTCGGTGACGGTGAACACCACCTCGCCGTCCACGCGTGACGCTTCGACGAGCACCCTCCCGCCTTCCGGAGTGAACTTCACCGCGTTGGACACGAGGTTTCCGAGGGCCCGCAGGGCGTCGCCGCGGTCGACGCGCATCACGGTGTCGGCCGGTGCGGAGTGGGTGAGGTCGAGTCGGCGGGCCATCGCGAGCGGTTCGTGGGTGCAGAGCACGTCGGCGATCAGATCCGGTGCG
>NZ_DEPK01000256.1:8743-12676 GCF_002358725.1 Microbacterium sp. UBA3394 | reverse complement strand
GTTCCCGGGGGCGCGCGTCGTCGAAGCCGGCGTCGGTTCGGGTGCACTGTCGCTCTGGCTGCTGCGCGCGATCGGGGAGACCGGGTCGCTGGTGTCGTTCGAGCGGCGCGAGGAGTTCGCCGACGTCGCCCGGGCGAACGTGGAGACCTTCCTCGGGGAGGTGCCCGCCACGTGGCGCATCGAGCTGGGCGACCTCGCGGAGACCCTGCCGGCCGTGGTCGAGCCGGGCACGATCGACCGGGTGGTCCTCGACATGCTCGCCCCCTGGGAGTGCCTCGACGCCGTCGCCGACGCGCTGACGCCGGGCGGCGTCGTGGTCTGCTACGTCGCCACGGCGACGCAGCTGAGCCGCGTGGCCGAGTTCATCCGCGGAACGGGGCTGTTCACCGAGCCGGACGCGAACGAGACGATGGTGCGCGGATGGCACGTCGAAGGGCTCGCGGTGCGGCCCGATCACCGCATGGTCGCCCACACCGGCTTCCTGGTGTGGGCACGACGACTCGCGCCCGGCGCGGTGGCTCCGGAGCAGAAGCGCCGCGCGTCGAAGTCGAGCTACGGCGATGAGGATGTGGAGCTGTGGACACCCGGCGCGGTGGGGGATCGGGAGATCACCGACAAGAATCTCCGCAAGCGTGTGCGCGAGGCCGAGCGTGCCGCCGCCGGTGCTCGTCTCGCGTCCGCCGCGGAGGACGAAGGCACCGCGACCGCCTAGGATGAACCGGTGCGCAAGATCCCCGCTGCTCTCGCCCTCATCGGAATGACCTCTGTCGGCCTCGTCGGCTGCACCGTCGAAGCCGCCGCGCCCACCTGCGTGGAGAGCGACACCGACCTGGCCTCGCTCGCGACCGTCTCCGGTGACATCGACGCCGAGCCGCGGGTGGAGGTCTACTCCCCGTTCCACGTCGACGAGGTGGCGGTCGAGCGCCTGTCGGAGGGCGAAGGACCCGAGCTGTCCACGGACTCGCAGCTGCTGGTCATGGACTACTCGTTCTACGCCGGCGACAGCGGGGAGCCGTTCGCCGCGACCGCCTACGACGGTGATCTGACGAACGTGTTCTCGATGGAGAACATCGCCGCCGCGCTTCCCGGCCTCTCCGAGGCGCTGCAGTGCGCTCAGGCGGGGTCTCGCATCGTCATCGGCCTCCCGGCCGACGAGATCAACCCCGACTACGCCGCCCAGGCCGGCCTCGCCGAAGACGAGTCGCTTCTCGCCGTCGTCGACGTCCGCAAGGTCTATCTGCCGCAGGCCGAGGGCGACCTTCGCTACAACTCGAGCCTCGGGATGCCCACGGTCGTGCGCGCCCCCGACGGCCGGCCGGGCGTCATCATCCCCGATGCCGCGGCTCCCGACGAGCTCGTCGTGCAGACCCTCATCGAGGGCGACGGCGAGGTCGTCGAGGCCGGCGACACCGTGCGGGTGCACTACACCGGACTGACGTGGGCGGACCGCGAGGTGTTCGACACGACGTGGGAGACGACACCCGCGGCGCTCTCGCTCGACGAGGTCGTGCCCGGGTTCTCCGCGGCGCTCGAGGGCCAGACCGTCGGCTCCCAGGTGCTCGCCGTCATCCCGCCGGATCAGGGTTACGGCGACCAGGCGAGCGGAGCGATCCCCGCCGGCTCCACGCTCGTCTTCGTCATCGACATCCTCGGCGTCGACGAGGCGTCCTGAGCCTCGTCTTCCCTCGGGCCTGCCTAGACTTGGCGTCGTGGCCACCGCATCCGTGAAGACCCCGCCCGAAGAGCGGCTGGTCAACCTCGTGGTGGCTCTCACCGCGACGGATCAGGGGCTGACGAAGGACACGATCCTGGCCAACGTCACGGGGTACCGCGAGCAGCGCGAAGCGGGAGCTTCCAAGGACGCTCTCGAGAAGATGTTCGAGCGCGACAAGGAGAATCTCCGAGCCCTCGGCGTCCCGATCGAGACGATCGGCGACTGGGCCGACCCCGATGATCTGCGCGAAGCTCGCTACCGCGTGCCCGCGGCGGAGTACACCCTCCCGGACGACCTGGAGTTCTCGCCGGCCGAGCTCGCGCTCCTCACCCTCGCCGGGAGCGTCTGGAGCGAGAGCTCGATGTCCGTGGAGGCTCGGGCCGGGCTCCGCAAGATCCGCGCGCTCGGCATCCCCATGGATGCGCCGATCCAGGGCTTCGCCCCTCGGCTGAGCACCAACGACCCGGCGTTCGTGCCGTTGCAGCAGGCGATCGAGCACGCCCGCGTCGTGACGTTCCCGTATCTGAAGCCCGGCGACGCCGCCCCGCGCACGCGGCGGGTGCGCCCCCTCGCCCTGGTCGAGTACGAGGGACGCTGGCACGTGCTCGCGCACGACCTGGGTGTCGACGAGGAGCGCACCTTCCTGCTGTCCCGCATCGTCGGTGCCGTCACCGCCACGCGCGAGCACTTCGACGCAGCGCTCCGTCGGGGAGCGGGGGAGCGGGCGCTGTCCGGCCTGCAGGAGGTCGCAGCGCGCAACGTGGCGCTGCTCGAGGTGGAACCGGGGACAGAAGCCGCTCTGCGACTCGCACGGCGCGCCCAGCCGGCCGAGCAGGGGGTGCGCGTGCCCTTCGTCGACGTGCACATCTTCGCCGACGAGCTCGCCTCCTACGGCCCGGAAGTTCGGGTGGTCGAACCCGCCGCGCTGCGGGACGCCGTCCTCACGCGCCTGCGCTCGACGCTCGCCCGTCACGGCGGTGCCGCGTGAACCCCGTGCGCAAGCCGCTCGTCGCCACCGACCGCGCGGCGCTCATGCTGCAGCTGGTGCCGTATCTGATCGGGAAGGGCGAGGTGTCGGTCGCAGAGGCGGCCGAGGAGTTCGACGTCACCCCCGACCAGATGCGGGAGATGGTGGAGAAGCTCACCGTCATCGGCCTGCCGGGTGACGGCGGCTTCTGGCAGATGGCCAACGATCTGTTCGACATCGACTGGGATCTGCTCGATCGGGACGACCGCATCGTCATCACGCACTCGGTCGCGCTCGAGCGCACGCCGCGCCTCACCACGCGTGAGGCGGCTGCGCTCCTCGCCGGTCTTCAGCTCACCCGCGGGATTCCCGGGGTCGGGGACAGCGAGCTGTTCTCGGGACTCCTCGCCAAGCTCGCCCGCGGCGCCTCCGGCACCCCGGCCGACCTCATCGTCGCGCCCGCTCCCGTCGACGCGGTGCGTGATCGCGTCGCCGAGGCGCTGCGCGTCGGGCGCGCCGTCGCCTTCACCTACAAGGCTCCCGATGCTCCGGCGACCACCCGCACGGTCGACCCCGTGAAGGTGAGCATCGCCGACGGCCAGTGGTACCTGCAGGGATGGTGCCATCTGCGCGAGGCGATGCGCACCTTCCACCTGGACCGCGTCAGTGATATCCGGCTGACGGATCTGACGGTCTCGCACGCCGCCGATCCCGTGCCCGACTGGTTCGCGGACGGTTCGGATGAGCTCGTGGTGCGCATCCGGTTCCCCGCAGCGTCGGCGGCGCTCCTGGGTGACTACCTGCGACGGGCGGACACCGAGACGGAGAGGGGCATGACGGTGGCCACGATGCGCGTCGCCGACGAGAACAGCCTGCGCCGTCTGACCGCCAAGCTGGGTGGCGATGTCGAGATCCTGGAGCCCGAGGGCGCCCGCCGCGCGGCAGCGGATTGGGCCGAGAGCGCTCTGCGACTGTACGGCCCGAGCTGAGACCCGCCGCACCCATCACCGTTCCCGCCCGCGATAGCGCGGTTAGACTGAGAACAGGTCAACGATCTGGAGTCTTCCTCATGGCTAACGCATTCAGCCCATGGCACCTGCTGCTGATCCTCGCGGTCATCCTGCTGCTGTTCGGTGCCGCCAAGCTGCCCGCCCTCGCCAAGAGCGTCGGCCAGTCCGCCCGGGTGTTCCGGGGCGAGATGAAGGCGATGAAGGACGAGGACGCGCCTCGAGGCGGTGACCGCGCCGACACC
>NZ_DEPK01000256.1:0-8320 GCF_002358725.1 Microbacterium sp. UBA3394 | reverse complement strand
TCGAAGGCGGCGAAGCCCCGACGCGGTGAGAGGCGGATGTCGCTCGGCCAGCATCTCGTCGAGCTGCGCAAGCGCCTGATGATCGCGGCGATCGCGTTGGTCGTCGGCATGGTGGTGGCCTTCTTCATCACGGATTTCGTCATCTGGCTCATCACGGAGCCCATCCGGTACATCGCCGTCGAGCGGGGGGACGAGATCGACGTCGCCGTCATGTTCAGCACGGTGACGTCGGCGTTCGATCTGCGCATCCGGATGGCCTTCGCCATCGGCCTGGTGCTGTCGGCACCGGTCTGGCTCTGGCAGATCTGGGCGTTCGTGATGCCGGGTCTGACCCGCACGGAGATCCGGTACACGATCTGGTTCGTCGCGGCGGCGATCCCGCTGTTCTTCGCGGGATGCTGGACCGGTCTGCTGGTGATGCCCCACATCGTGGAGATCATGGCGACCTTCGTGCCGGAGGGCGGCTCGTCGTTCTACGACGCGAAGTACTACTACGACTTCGTCATGAAGCTGATCATCGTCGTCGGGGTCTCCTTCGTCCTCCCGGTGTTCCTGGTCGCCCTCAACATCGCCGGCGTGATCAGCGGGCGCGACATCCTCAAGGGCTGGCGGGTGGCCGTGCTCGTCGCGACGATCTTCGCGGCGGTCGCGACGCCAGGCGCCGACGTGGTGTCGATGATCCTGCTCGCCGGCATCCTGGTCGTACTGTTCTTCGCCGCCGCCGCGGTGTCGCTGGTGTTCGATCGGCGTCGACGGAAGCGCGAAGAGGCGTTCCTCGCGGACGGGTCGTCGTCGTGACCTCTCTCTCGCCCGCCGAGCGGTTCGCCCGCGCGAACGAGCACCGCGAGCATCCCCGTACGAGCGAGTTCGCCGAACGGCAGCGCTTCGACCTCGACCCCTTCCAGCTCGCGGGATGCCACGCTCTCGAGTCGGGCCGCAGCGTGCTCGTGGCCGCGCCCACGGGGGCCGGGAAGACCATCGTGGGGGAGTTCGGCATCCACCTGGCGATGTCCGCCCCGGGCGACAAGGCGTTCTACACGACGCCGATGAAGGCGCTGTCGAATCAGAAGTTCCGCGAACTCGTCGACGTGTACGGGCCGGACGAGGTGGGACTGCTCACCGGCGACACGAACATCAATGCGAGCGCCCGTATCGTGGTGATGACCACCGAGGTCCTGCGCAACATGCTCTACGCGGACTCGCCCGCGCTCCAGGGGCTGCGCTTCGTCGTGATGGACGAGGTCCACTACCTCGCCGATCGTTTCCGCGGCGCCGTGTGGGAGGAGGTCATCATCCATCTCCCGCCGGCCGTGCGACTGATCGCCCTGTCGGCGACGGTGTCGAACGCGGAGGAGTTCGGCGACTGGCTGGATGCGGTGCGCGGGGACACGGAGATCATCGTGTCCGAGACCCGACCGGTCCCTCTCGAGCAGCATGTCCTCGTACGCGGAGACCTTCTGCCGCTGTTCGACGACCGCGCCGGCGTCGCAACGGCCCAGGTGAACCAGGAGCTGCTGCGCATCCGTTCGGCTCGCGGCAGCGGCTACGAGAGCGGGCGGCACGGGGGTGGCGGCCGCCGACCGCACCGGGGCGGCAGGCGGCCCCAGCGAGCCGGGCATCCGCAGCGGATCGAGCGACTGGATCGGCCGGATGTCGTTGAGCTTCTCCGACGCTCGAATCTGCTCCCCGCGATCTTCTTCATCTTCAGCCGGGCCGGGTGCGATCAGGCCGTCATCCAGGTGCGGCGCTCCGGCGTGCGTCTGACCTCGCCCGAGGAGCGCAGCCTCATCCGGGAGATCGTCGAGGACCGCACCCGCAACCTCGTCGAAGAAGACCTCGGCGTGCTCGGCTACTGGGAGTGGAAGGACAACCTGGAGCGCGGCGTCGCGGCGCACCACGCGGGCCTCCTCCCGGCCTTCAAGGAGATCGTCGAGGAGCTGTTCCAGCGCAAACTCGTCAAGGCGGTCTTCGCCACCGAGACGCTCGCGCTCGGCATCAACATGCCCGCCCGGACGGTCGTGCTCGAGAAACTCGAGAAGTTCAACGGCGAGGCGCGGGTGGCCATCACCTCCGGCGAGTACACGCAGCTGACCGGGCGTGCGGGACGCCGGGGCATCGACGTCGAAGGACACGCGGTGGTGCAGTGGACCGAGGGCGTGGACCCGCAGGCGGTGGCCGCGCTCGCGTCGCGCCGCACCTACCCGCTGAACTCCAGCTTCCGGCCCACGTACAACATGGCGGTGAACCTGATCGACCGGTTCGGTCGCGGGCAGGCGCGCGAGATCCTCGAGTCCTCGTTCGCGCAATTCCAGGCCGACCGGGCCGTGGTCGGCATCGCGCGCCAGGTCAAGGATGCCGAGGAGTCGCTCGCGGGATACGCCGATGCCATGGCATGCGACCGCGGCGACTTCGTCGAGTACGCCGCGATCCGCCGCGAGCTGAGCGACATCGAGAAGATCAATCGCAAGGACGTCACCGCGGGAAAGTCGACCCGCGATGCCCGGCAGCGCGAGATCCAGTCGCTGCGCAATCGCATGAGGCGTCATCCGAGTCATGAGTGCCCCGATCGCGAGCATCACGCGCGCTGGGCCGAGCGGTACCACAAGCTCGATCGCACCGTGCGGAAGCTTCGCGGGCAGATCGACTCCCGCACCGGCACGGTGGCGCGGATCTTCGATCGCGTCGTCGAGGTGCTCGATGAGGTCGGCTACGTCGAGATCGCCGCCGACGGGGCGACGACGCTCACCGACGACGGCCGCACGATGAAGCGCATCTACGGCGAACGCGACCTTCTCGTCGCGGAGAGCCTTCGGCTGCGGCTCTGGAGCGCGCTCGACGCTCCCTCGCTCGCGGCGATCGCGTGTGCGCTGGTCTACGAGCCGCGTCGCGACGACGGCGGCTACGGGGATCGGCGCCTGCCGCGCGGGGCATTCCGCATCGCCCTCGAGAAGACGACCGATCTGTGGCAGCGGCTCGACGACCTCGAGACCGAGCATCGCCTGCCCGGTTCCGAACCGCCCTCGCCGAACCTGTCCGCCGCGATGCACGGGTGGGCGCGCGGACTGCCTCTGGACACCGTGCTCGCCGAGGCCGACATGGCAGCCGGCGACTTCGTCCGCTGGACGAAGCAGACGATCGACCTGCTCGACCAGCTCTCGCTCGTCGCGCCACCGGAACTCGCCGGCACCGCACGGCGTGCTCTCGAGTCGGTGCGGCGGGGGATCGTCGCGTACAGCTCGGTGTGATCTCCCGGAGTGCCGATCCTTCTCGAAGCAGTCGTGCAGGGGCGCCGGATTAGGGTGGACGCGTGAGTCTCGCCCCGGCCATCCGGCCCGTCTTGCCGCTGTGGGCGGCCGTCGTGACCTCGCTGGTCGGGGGAGCGGTCCTTGATGCCGCCTACCCGGACATCGGTTGGTGGCCCCTGGCATTCGTGGGAGTGGCATTCGCGCTCGTCTCCCTCATCGGCCGCAGCGTGGGCGGAGCGCTCCTGGTCGGCCTCGCCTTCGGTGCGTCGTTCTACCTCATCCACATCGTCTGGATCACCCGCTATCTCGGGGTGATTCCCTGGTTCGCGCTGGCGGGTGTCGAGACGCTGTTCATCGCGGTCGGATCGGTTCTGCTGACGCTCTCGTACCGCTGGTTCCCGCGAATCTGGCCCTCACGGTGGGCCAACCTCGTCGGGCTGCCGGTGCTGGTGGGAGGAATCTGGACCCTGCGCGAGCAGATCATGGGTTCCTGGCCTTACACCGGCTTCCCCTGGGGGCGGCTCGGGATGAGCCAGTCGGAGAGTCCGCTCGCCCACATCGTCTCCTGGGTGGGCGTCAGCGGGCTGACCTTCCTCATGGTCGTGTTCACCGCCGCCGTCATCGAGTGGCTCCGAGCGGGTCGGCTCCGGGATGTGCGCTCGGCCGTGCCGGCGACCGTCGCCGCGGTGCTTCTGGTCGCGGTGCCGGCGTTCCCGACGACGGATGTCGGCACGTGGCGGGTCGGTGCCGTGCAGGGCAACGGACCGTCTGCGTACTTCGATGAGCGGGAGCCGTATGAGGTGCTGAACGCCCAGATCGAGGCGTCCCAGCCGATCCTCGAGGACGACCTCGACGTGCTGGTGTGGCCAGAGGGCGGTATCGGATACGACCCGCTGCAGGATGCCGCGACGGCGGCCGCGCTCGACGGCTTGAGCGAGCGCGCCGACGCGCCGCTCATCGTGAACGCTGCGACGGAGCGGGGCGACGACGTGTTCAACACGTCGATCCTCTGGACGGCGGAGAACGGTGCGGAGCAGGTGCACGACAAGGCCAACCCGGTCCCGATGGGGGAGTATGTGCCCGATCGCTGGTTCTACGAGGCGATCGTGCCCGACCTCATCGGTCTGATCCAGCGGGAGTACACGCCCGGATCCAATCCGCCGTACTTCGATGTCGACGGGATCGGTGTCGGCCTCGCGATCTGCTTCGACGTGATCTACGACGACGTCATCTGGGAGGGCGCCCGCGACGGCGCGGAGATCTACGTGCTGCAGACGAACAACGCCGACTTCCGTGACACCGATGAGAACCTGCAGCAGCTCGCCTTCGCACGCATGCGCGCGATCGAGACCGGACGTGCGGTGGTCAATCTGTCGACGGTGGGCACCAGCCAGATCATCGATCCCTCGGGCGTCACCCTGGAGTCGTTGCCGACGGACACCGCCGGCGCGATGGTGCTCGACGTGCCGCTGCGCACCGGCCTCACCGGCGCGGTCGTGGTCGGCCCGGCCGTTCAGGCCATCCTGGGGTGGGGGAGCCTCGCGGTGATCACCGCTCTCGGGGTGGTCGTGACGGTGCTCTCCCGTCGTTCCCCCGTGCGAACGACGACGGCGCCGACTCCCGAGGGAGCCGGCGCCGGTCGATGAAGTGGGATTCAGGCGCTGAGCTTGTCGGTGGAGGCGGCCGCACCGCGTCGTTCGCGGATGTAGGTCAAGCGCTCCTCCAGGAGCTCTTCCAGCTCCGGAATCGTGCGACGCTCGAGCAGCATGTCCCAGTGGGTGCGGGCGGCCTTGTCGCCGCTGTGGTCCACCGTGGCCGTGCCCTCACCGATTCGCAGAAGAGCCTCGGCGCCGCAGGTGCGGCACTCCCAAGCCTCCGGGACCTCCGCGTCGGCGGCGAAGGTCATCACCGTGTCTCGCCCACAGGACGAACACGAGTAAGTGTGCTGCGCGCGGTCGTGGAAAACGACGCCCTCTTCGCTTTGTAGGCTCTGGGCGCCGAGTCGGATGCCGCGCAGACTGCGGTCTGCCATAGGGGGTGGTCCTCTCGTCGGTCATCAGGTATAACGCGACGACCTGTGGGAATCATCCGAACGGACGCCGCGAAGACGCCATTCACAGTCGATGCACAGCGCCGTCAGCCGCCCGCGCGTGGCGGCGTCGACGACCGCGTCGCAACCACGTCGAGGGCGACGTCGGCGACGTCGGTGACGAT
Source organism: Microbacterium sp. UBA3394 (assembly GCF_002358725.1). Classification (NCBI taxonomy): domain Bacteria; kingdom Bacillati; phylum Actinomycetota; class Actinomycetes; order Micrococcales; family Microbacteriaceae; genus Microbacterium; species Microbacterium sp. UBA3394. The sequence continues at coordinate 2,861 of NZ_DEPK01000256.1, read as the reverse complement.
GCCGTCGACACCCCAGTCCAAGAGCGTCGACATGCGCGCGGCATCGTTGACCGTCCACACATGGACCTCGACGCCGAGTGCGTGCGCGAGCTCGACCCTGCGCGGTGAGACGATGCGCATCGGACCCTGCCTCTCCGGCACCTGAAGCGCATCGACGCCCACCAGTGCTCTGCGCGCCATGGTGATCGAACGTAGGGAAGCGGCGGCGAGGAAGCGCGCCACCGTCCTCGACCCCGCCGATGTCGCGGGGCGGGCCGACCCGACGGTCGCGGCGCGCAGCGCCCTATGACGCCTGTCGTCGTCGAAGCTCGTCAGCAGCACGCGCTCCGCGTGCGCGGCGATGATGCGTCCCGCCGGAACGGCGGCAGCCGCCGCCTTCACATCGATGTTGAAGCGGAGACCCGGAAACGTCTCCAGTGCTTGGCGCAGGGTGACCAGGCCGCCCCGGGAGGACATCAGGTCGTCGAGCTCCTGCAGGGTGACATGTGCGATCGGGCGGGGGTCGCCGGTGACGCGGCGCAGATCGACGTCGTGGAAGAGCACGACCTCGCCGTCGGAGGTGAGATGGCAATCCGACTCGACGTAGGCAGCTCCGGCGGCGTGCGCGGACGTGACGGCGGCGAACGAGTTCTCAACGATCCCGTCCGCGGCGTCTGTCGCGGTGACCAGGCCACGATGGGCCAGAACGCGAGGGGGTGCGGAAGCGGCGAACCAGGGGTGCACGGGGTCTAGCGTGCCTCACCCGCTCCGCCGCCGGCGGCACCGGGTGTGGTCTTGCGCGCTTCCGTGGCGATGTCATCGGCGGCGGACGCCGCCTCGCGGGCGGCGGCGAGCGCCGCGTCGGCGGCGGCGCGGGTCGGCCCGGTCGGCTTCGGCTTCGAGCCCGGCTCACGGCGAGGGGTGTCGTCGGAGCGACCGCCGAAGGCGGCGCCGATGCCCTTCAGTGCCTCGGTCATCTCGCTCGGGATGACCCACAGCTTGCTCGATGCACTGTCGGCGATCTTGGGGAGGGTCTGCAGGTACTGGTAGGCGAGGAGCTTGTCGTCGGGTTCACCGGCGTGGATGGCGTCGAAGACCATCTCGATGGCCTCGGCCTCGCCCTGGGCTCGCAGCACGGCCGCCTGCTTGTCGCCCTCGGCGCGGAGGATCTCGGACTGCCGACGGCCCTCCGCCTCGAGGATCTGAGACTGCTTCGAGCCCTCGGCGGTCAGGATCGCCGCGCGACGGTCCCGCTCCGCGCGCATCTGCTTCTCCATCGAGTCCTGGATCGACACCGGCGGGTCGATGGCCTTCAGCTCGACTCGGGAGACGCGCAGCCCCCACTTGCCGGTCGCCTCGTCGAGGACGACCCGCAGCTGGCCGTTGATGTTGTCGCGGCTCGTCAGGGCCTCCTCGAGGTTCAGCCCGCCGACCACGTTGCGGAGCGTCGTCGTGGTGAGTTGCTCGACAGCGCTGAGGTAGTTCGCGATCTCGTACGTCGCGGCGCGCGCATCCGTGACCTGGAAGTAGACGACCGTGTCGATCGAGACGACGAGGTTGTCCTCGGTGATGACCGGTTGCGGCGGGAAGGAGACGACCTGCTCGCGCATGTCGACCAAGGGTCGGAGGCGGTCGATGAACGGCACCAGCAGGTTGAGACCGGGGCTCAGCGTGCGCTGGTAGCGGCCGAGCCGCTCGACGATGCCGGCGTACGCCTGCGGGATGATGCGGATGGAGCGGAAGATCACCACGACCACGAAGATCGCGACGACCAGCAGCAGGACGATGACGAAGATCTGTCCGATGAACGAGCCGATGTCAACCATGGTCAGCTTCTTTCTCGCGATGAACGTGGGTGGGCCGGACCTCGACCGTCGCGCCCCGCACCGCGTAGACGGTCACCCGAGTGCCGAGCTCGAGGTCGGCGTCGAGGATGCCGGAGGCTGCTCGTGCGGTCCAGGTCTCCCCGTTGTCGAGTTTCACGCTTCCGTCACCCTCGACGAAGGCCGCGACCACACGGCCGTCGATGCCGTAGAGCGCATCGACGTTCGTCTTGACGTCGCCCGAGGAGCGGCGCAGCGCGCGCAGCAGCAAGGGTCTGATCGTGAACAGCAGGAGCGCGGAGATCGCCGCGGCCGCGCCCACCTGCAGCCACCAGGGTCCGCCGAGGAGATTGACGCCCAGCCCACCGATCAGAGCGCCGGCAGCGAGCATCAGGAAGGTGAACTCCAGCGTCAGCAGCTCGACGATCACGAACAGCAGTGCGAGCACGAGCCAGACGATCCAGAGATACTGCGTCAGATCGGGCATCATCGACCCGCCTCCTTCCCCTTGCTCGAACTCTAGCAACGCACACCGGGGGCCGGGCCGTCGTCGCGCGCCCGGAATCGGATGAGACCCGTTGATAGGGTCATGAGCGGCTCGCGCGCACGCGCGCGCCCGTCACGACCTCAGGAGCGAAGTCCATGTCCCAGCCCCTCCCCGCCGGTTCCCTGACCGGAAAGACCGCCCTCGTCACCGGTTCCTCGCGGGGGATCGGCGCCGACACGGCGCGATACCTCGCGCAGGCCGGAGCGGATGTCGTGATCAACTTCCGAAACAAGGCCCCGCGGGCCGAGAAGCTCGCCACGGAACTGCGAGAGCTGGGCGTGCGGGTCCTCGTCGTCGGGGCGGACCTGACCGACGCGGACTCGGTCGCCGCCATGTTCGACGAGGTCGCACGCGCTTTCGGGTCCCTGGACATCCTCGTCCTGAACGCATCCGGGGGCATGGAGTCCAACGTGGCCGAAGACTACGCCCTGACGCTCAACCGCGACGCCCAGGTGCGCACGCTGGAGACCGCGCTGCCCCTCCTGCCGCAGGGCGCTCGCGTGGTGTTCGTG
>NZ_DEPK01000180.1:15635-22803 GCF_002358725.1 Microbacterium sp. UBA3394 | reverse complement strand
GGGAAACACCAGGCATTCCCGAACGCCCTCGGCGGGCATCCGACTCGCTCAGACGATCGATGTCGCGAGCGCGAGCGCGCGGTCGACGCTTCGCTGACGGATCTGGTCGCGCCCACCCTGCAGCGAGAGCTCTTCGACACGGCGGCCGTTCGGCGTCGCCACGGCGACGTAGACCCGGCCCACGGGAGATTCGCCCTGCGGAGTAGGACCGGCGACGCCCGTCGTCGCCAGGCCCACGTCGGCACCGAGCCGTCGCCGCACGCCCTCGGCCATCGCGGCCGCCACGTCCGGATGAACCGGACCGTGCGCGGCAAGGAGATCGCCGGCGACATCGAGGAGTTCTGCCTTGAGTTCCGTCGCATAGGCCACGACGCCACCGCGCACGACGTCTGATGCTCCCGGCACGGCGGTCAGCTCCGCGCACACCAGTCCGCCGGTGAGCGATTCAGCGGTGGCGAGGGACCATCCTCTCCGCCGCAGCGCCTCGACGAGCGTCGCCGCGTCGTTCGTCGGCGCGTCGTTCATCGGCGGGGTCGGCGCGCTCCGCGCACCTCGGACACCACGTAGTCGACGCCGCTGGCGATCGTGAGGACGAACGCGATCGCCAGCGCGACGCCGTTGACCCAGAAGATCCCGTCGCCGAGCACGGTCCACAGCGGCAGCAGAGCGAGGGCCAGCGCGACGCCCTGTGCCACCGTCTTGAGCTTGCCCATCCAGGCGGCGGCGAGAACATGGTCGCTCACGACGACGAAGCGATAGATCGTGATGCCGATCTCGCGGACCAGGATGACGATCGTCACCCACCACGGAAGCTCACCGAGAATCGAGAGCCCCACGAAGGCGAAGCCGGTCAGCACCTTGTCGGCGATGGGGTCGAGCAGCTTGCCGAGATCGGTCACGATGTCGTTCGCCCGCGCGATGTGTCCGTCCAGACCGTCGGTCGCGATCGCGACGACGAAGAGGACCGCGGCAGCCCAGCGCAGACCACCGTCGGCGCCGTCGTCGGCGAGGAGCATCCACAGGAAGACCGGCGCGCAGAGGATGCGCACGATCGTGATGGCATTGGGGAGCTGACGGGGAACGGCCATGGTCATCATTCTCGCCCGGTCAGGCCCCAGGCATCCTCATCCTCATCCACCTGGACCACCGGCTTGCCCTCGTACTGAGCCTCCAGCGGATCGGCCTCGTAGGGGTCGGCCGGCGCCGCGGAGGGCTTGGGTGTCTCCGCGGGTCCGTCCTCGCCCCGCAGGCGCGCGAGCACCCCCGGGAGCTGTTCGTTGGTGACGAGAACATCGCGGGCCTTCGAGCCCTCGGAGGGCCCGACGATCTCCCGTGACTCGAGCAGGTCCATCAGCCTGCCGGCCTTGGCGAAGCCGACACGCAGCTTGCGCTGGAGCATCGAGGTCGAACCGAACTGGGTCGACACGACCAGCTCGGCTGCCGCCAGGAGGAGCTCGAGGTCGTCGCCGATGTCGGCATCGACCTCCTTCTTCTCCACGGCCGCTTCGACGTCCGAGCGGTACTCGGGGCGAGCCTGATTGGTCACGTGCGAGACGACCTTCTCGATCTCGCTCTCGCTGACCCACGCGCCCTGCACACGGAGGGACTTCGAGGCTCCCATCGGCAGGAAGAGCCCGTCGCCCTGGCCGATGAGCCGATCGGCACCCGGCTGGTCGAGGATGACGCGCGAATCGGTCACGCTCGTGACGGCGAAGGCAAGACGCGACGGCACGTTGGCCTTGATGAGGCCCGTCACGACGTCGACGCTCGGTCGCTGCGTTGCGAGCACGAGGTGGATGCCGCTCGCGCGGGCCAGCTGCGTGATGCGGACGATCGAGTCCTCGACGTCGCGCGGCGCGACCATCATGAGATCGGCGAGCTCATCGACGACGACCAGCAGATAGGGATAGGGCTTCAGCACGCGCTCGCTGCCCTCGGGCAGTTTCACCTCGCCGGCGACGACGGCCTTGTTGAAATCGTCGATGTGGCGGAAGCCGAAGGAGGCGAGGTCGTCGTAACGCATGTCCATCTCCTTCACGACCCACTGCAGCGCCTCGGCCGCCTTCTTGGGATTCGTGATGATGGGCGTGATCAGGTGAGGAACCCCGGTGTAGGAGGTCAGCTCGACCCGTTTCGGGTCGATCAGCACCATGCGCACATCGCTGGGCTTCGCACGCATCAGCAGGCTCGTGATCATGGAGTTCACGAAGCTCGACTTGCCCGACCCGGTGGATCCGGCCACCAGCAGGTGAGGCATCTTCGCGAGGTTGGCCACCACGAAGCCGCCCCCGACGTCCTTGCCGACGCCGATGGTCATCGGATGCGTCGACTGGACGGCTGTCTGCGAACGCAGCACGTCACCGAGGGTGACGATCTCCCGATCGGTGTTCGGGATCTCGACCCCGATCGCGCTCTTGCCCGGGATCGGCGCCAGGATGCGCACCTCGTTCGAGGCGACGGCATAGGCGATGTTGTTGGTGAGCGCGGTGATGCGCTCGACCTTCACGCCCGGCCCGAGCTCGATCTCGTATTGCGTGACGGTCGGGCCGCGCGAGAAGCCGGTGACGGTCGCGTCGACCTTGAACTGTTCGAACACGCCCGTGATGGCGGCGACGACGGCGTCGTTCGCTTCGGAACGCGACTTGTGGGGCGTCCCCTGGGCGAGTGCGGTGACGGACGGCAGGCGATACGGCGCGCTCGGCTGGTCCCGCGGCGCGTCCCCGCCGATGCCGGACAGGCCCGGAAGATCATCGTCCGACTCGCTGTCGGCGTCGTCCCGCAGCGACGTCTGCGATCCCGACGCGGACAGTCCGGCCAGCGACACCGGATCGATGGCCTCTGTGACCGCGTCGTCGGCGGGGAGGGGCATCGTCGTCGGCTCCGGTGCCGGCGGCTGGATCGCCTTCTCGAAGCCGCCCTCGGGCGCGCCCGGCGCGAGCAGCTCGGTGAGGTCCTGGGATCCGAGCTCCCCGTCGGTGTCCTTCTCACGGCCGCTCTTGTTCCGCCGCCACCAGGGCACACCGTCGTCGGAGCCGTCGCCGTCCGCGTCGTCGCCGTCCTCTGTGAACCGCGGCGATCCCGTCTCGGTGCGCTCAGCGCCGAACATCCACGCATAGAGGTCGCCGAGACGCCGGCCGATGCGGTTCGGCGGGGTCTTTGTCAGGATGAGCACGCTCAGCAGCGTCAGAACGCCGAGCACGATGCATCCGCCGACGTCGGTGAGCAGCATCGCGAGCGGCTCGCCGATCATCCACCCGAAGACGCCGCCGGCGCCGCTCAGGGCCGGGAGCCCCTCACGCGGCTGCGGCCGCCCGCCGGCGATATGGCAGAAGCCGGCGATGGTGACCACGAAGAGGCCGAAGCCGATGCCGATACGACCGTTGTCGTGCACCGAGGACGGGTGGCGGAACATCCACCCCGCGAGGAACACCAGGAGCACCGGCATGACGAACGCGACGCGCCCGACGAGTCCGCCGACGGAGAAGGCGCTGATGGCGGCGCCCGCCTCGGTGCCGATGAAGAACCACTCCACGACGGCACCGATCACCGCGAGGAGGACGAGCAGGAGCGGCAGGCCGTCACGGCGCTGGTCCTTCTCGAGCGTCTCCGGACCGAACGCCCGGAACAGGCCTCCGACTCCGTGGGCGAGTCCCATCCACGCGCGCACGGTCAGAGCCGGCTTGTCCTCGTCTCCCACGTAGCGCGTGGGCGTCGGGGCGGGCTTGCGGGCGCGCGTCGAGGAGCCCTTCCCGGGCGCCCGCCCGCGCGAGGTGGAGGTGGAGCTCTTGGCCATGCGATCCACGGTAGGCGAGGGCGCCGACGTTCCCCGGGAGCGACTCGGCGGTGCACAGGCACCGCGCCGCGCGGGCGATTAGGCTCTGCGGGGAGAGTTTCCCGTCCCGCCCATCGAGAGAGAACGAATGGCATCGCGCAGTCTCGGCCTCCGGTCGCATGTGAACTACCTCGTCTACCGCGTCCGCAACCTCAACGCCGGGTCCGTCGTCGAGCGTGCGCGCGAGGTCTCTCGACAGTTCGGCAAGCCCGTCGCGATGGTGGTCGCAGACATGTACTGGCAGGCGGCGTTCCACAAGGTCGGCTTCCAGGACTACGTCGACTACGACTTCGCCATGCTCACGCGCGCCGAGCGCAAGACGTTCATGACGCATCCGATCTCGAACGCGATCTCGCAGAAGTACGACCACCCGGACTACCGGCACCTCTTCCACGACAAGTTCGCGTTCGTGCGCGAGTTCTCCGATCTTCTCGGGCGCGACTGGATGATGCTGGACGCCGGCAACGCCGAGGAGCTCGCAACGTTCATGGCGACGCACCCCACGATCATCACCAAGCGGCAGACCGGCCAGGCGGGCTCGGCCATCACCCGCTACACGATCGACGACGTCGACGACGCTGCGGCCTTCCACCGCGGGCTGCTCGAGCGCGGTGAGCTCCTCATCGAGGAGAACATCGTGCAGCACCCCGACCTGGCCGCCGTCTGCCCCGGCACGGTCAACTCGACGCGCATCGCCGCCTTCTTCGACGGCGAGAAGACCCACATCCTCGCCATGGCGCAGAAGTTCGGGCGCGGACAGGCCGCCGACCAGATGGACTTCGGCGGCTTCTACACGATGCTCGACGAGCACGGCAAGGCGATGGGCGACGGATACGACTCGCACGGCCACGTGTGGGAACGGCACCCCGACACCGGATTCCCGATCGCCGAGTTCCGCCTGCCGATGCTCGAGGAGGCGCTCGACCTCATCGATCGCGCCGCGCGCGTCGTGCCGCAGGTGCAGTACGTCGGATGGGATGTCGCGATCACCGAGAAGGGTCCCGTGCTCATCGAGGGCAACTGGGGCACGGGCGTCTACGAGATCAAGCCCTCGGTCCTCGGCCGCCGCACCGGTCACCGCCCGCGCTACCGCGAGGTGATCGGCTTTTGACGCCGGCCGGGCTCTCGGTCGAGGTCTCCGACGGGGCCCTCGTCACCGGCGCCCGAGCCGCGGCCGCCGCCGGCATCGTCGTCGACCTCCGTCGCGATGCCTGGGGTCACGGGATCGACGCGGGAGTGCGGGCCCTGCTGGCCGCGGGGGTCGACCGGGCGTGTGTGGAGTCCGCCGACGCGCCCCGCCTGCGAGCGGCCGGGCTCCACGGGGTCGCACCGCACGGGGATTCCGCGGTCTTCTACGGACTCTCCGCGGGCGCCGACCCCGCGATGCACGCTTCATCGTGCATCCTCTCGACGAAACCGCTACGGGCGGGCGAAGGCGTCTCGTACGGGTACACCCACCGTGCAGCCGCCGACACCTGGATCGGGCTCGTCGCCGGCGGCTACGGGCAGGGCATGGCCCGAGCGCTCGGAAACCGCATCTCGGTCTGCGTCGAGGGCCGGATGTGCCCGGTCGTCGGTCGCATCGCCATGGACGTATGCGTGGTCGACCTCGGGCCCGACGGCTCGTTCGTCGTCCCCGGAGCGCCCGTCTCGCTGTTCGGAGGCGACGGCCCGGCTCGGCGCAGCCTCGACAGCTGGGCCGAGGCGACGGGATGGACGCGGGCGGAGCTGGCCGGGGTGATCGGCGCGTGCGTGCCGCGACGGAGCGTGGCCTGATGCCCGCGCGCCTCGCGGTCGATCTCGACCGCCTCCGCGAGAATCTGGCCACGGTGCGCCGCACCGTCTCCCCCGCCGAGACGCTCTTCGTGGTCAAGAACGATGCCTACGGGCACGGTCTCGAGCCCGTCGCGGAAGCGGCCTCGGCGGCCGGGATCGACTGGTTCGGATCCTTCGACATCGACAGTGGACTGCGCGTGCGCCGCGTGGTCGGCGGCGGTTCGCGCATCTTCGCGTGGACGACGACCCTCGACGCCGACTCGCTGCAGGGTGCCGCCGACGCCGACCTGGATCTCGGCGTCGGCGACGCCGCCTACCTGGAACGGATCATCGCCGCGGATCGGCACCTGCGCGTGCATCTGAAGGTCGACACCGGCCTGCATCGCAACGGCGTGCGCCCGGAGGAGTGGTCGGATGTCGTCGCACGCGCCGCACGGGCGGAAGCCGACGGACGCATCCGCGTCGTGGGCCTGTGGACCCACATCGCCGAGACCAGTGACGCCGACGACGACGCCTCGCGTGCCCTGTTCCTCGATGCGGTCGCGACCGCTCGCGCGGCCGGCCTCACCCCGGACGTGCGGCATCTTGCGGCGAGCGCGGCCGCGTTCGCCCGTCCGGAGTTCCGCGATGATCTGGTGCGTGTCGGCGCCTTCGGATACGGCATCCGCTCCGCCGGCGGACCGGATCTGCCGGGCATCTCGCCGGCCGCGACGCTCGTCACCGACGTGATCGACGTTGCCGGGGACCGGGTGGTGATCGACATCGGATCGCTCGACGGCGTCCCGTCGGCCCTCGGCGGCCGCGTGACCGTCGGCACCGACGCCGGCGCGCACCCCCTGCTGACGATCGACGGCGCGACCTCGACCGTCGCCCGGTATCGGGGCGCCCGCGCCGGAGACCGCGTGTACATCTTCGGGCCGGGAGCGCACGGCGAGCACAGCGCCACGACCCTCGCGGAATCGATCGACACGGTCGGCGAGGAGCTCCTCGTGCGCCTGCGGCCGGGCCTCGAACGGTCCTACACCGGAGCGATCACGCCTCGATGACCAGCGGAACGATCATCGGACGACGCCGCAGACGCTGATTGACCCAGCGTCCGATCGTCCGCCGCACCACCTGCGACAGCGCGTGCTGGTCTCGCACTCCCGACTGCGCCGCTTCGGCCAGCGCGGCGGCGATCTTCGGCTTGACGTCTTCGAAGACCTTGTCGTCCTCGGCGAAACCGCGCGCGTGGATCTCCGGACCGCTGATGATCTTGCCCGTCGCGGCATCGACGACGACGATCACGGAGATGAAGCCCTCCTCGCCCAGGATGCGACGGTCCTTCAGGTCGGCGTCGGTGATCTCGCCGACCGACGAGCCGTCGACGTAGACGAAACCGAGATCGAGCTGGCCCACCGCGCGCGCCTCGCCGTCGCGAAGATCGATGACCGTGCCGTTCTCGGCGAGCAGCGTGCGCTCGGCGGGAACGCCCGTGTCCTGGGCGAGTTTGGCGTTGGCCATCAGGTGACGGTATTCGCCGTGGATCGGCAGGACGTTGCGCGGGCGCAGGATGTTGTA